>CATJWI010000163.1 GCA_949744075.1 uncultured Eubacteriales bacterium
AAAAAAGCACCCCCCCCCCCCCGACCGAGTGGGGGGTGGGAGCTAAGGGAGCCGTTTTGTGTGACTTCTATTTTAGGGTTGACAGGGGAGGAAAGTTTTGCTATACTGATGAAGATTAGCAGAGGCTAACTAAAAACGAGAGAGCCCGTGGGGCTCTTTTTTGGGGAGAAAAGTTAGCTATAGCTAACTCAAATGACAACAGGAGGGATCGAAAATGAAGAGACGCATATTGACCTGGGCCATGGCCCTCTGTCTGGCCTTGGGGGCCCTGTCCGGAGGGGCCGCGGCGGTGGAGGCGCCACCCATCCATGGACTGCGGGTGGAGAAGAACTGGGGAACGGACTGTAAGCTGACCGTGGAGGACAGCGGCTGGCTGATGGAGGTCACCGGAGTGACGGTGAACGGCGCGGTTTACGAGCCGGCCGGTTCCTCCTTTGGGGTGTACTGCAACACCGCCTATTATGTGGGCGACGATTACATGGGCGGCAATTATCTGTTGATCGGGGAGGGGAAGCTTTCCCGGGGGGAAAACACTCTGGTCCTCACCGTGGAGGGCTATGGAGAGGTGGAACTGGTCCTGGACTGGACCGCTATGACCTGTGTTCCCGCCCAGCCTCACACCCATGACTATTCCGCCCAAGTGACGGAGCCCACTTGCACCCAGGGGGGCTACACCACCTACACCTGCGCCTGTGGGGACAGCTATCGGGCGGAGGAGACCGAGGCCTTGGGACACAGCTATGACGAGGGCCATCTCTCGGAGGACGGGATGTGGAAGTTTTACTACTGCACCCGCTGCCGGGCCAGCCTGACGGAGAAGGTGGAGCCGTCTCCGGAGCCCACGGAGAGCCCGGAGCCTACAGAGACGCCGCAGCCGCCTGTTTCGGAGGAGCCGGAGCTCCTGCCTCCGCCGGAGCCCACCAGGATCGAGAAAAACTTTGGGTATGACTACAGGCTGTCCTTTTCCGACGCCGGCTGGCTGAAGGCCGTCGCCGCTGTGACGGTGGACGGGGCCTTCTATACAAAGGCCGATTCCTCCTATGGCGTATACGGCAATACCGCCTATTACCTGGGGGTGGACCACACCGGGGGCTATCTCCTGATCGGAGAGGGGGGCGTGCCCAGCGGCGGAGCCGCTTGGGCGGTGATCTCGGCCCAAGGCTATGAGGACCTGGTCCTGCGCCTGCCCAAGGATGGCCAGGCGGAGGTCCATACCCACGAGTATACGGGGACGGCGGTCCCGCCGACCTGTGTGCTGGAGGGCTATACCGCCTACACCTGCATCTGCGGCAGCAGCTATACCGCCGACGCGGTCCCCGCCGGGGGCCATACTCCCGGAGAGGCCCAGGTGACCCGGGAAGCCGGATGCGGTCGGGAGGGGGAGGAGACGGTCCGCTGTCAAAGCTGCGGGGAGCTGTTGGAGACCCATGTTCTGGAAAAGCTGCCCCATACCTGGGATGAGGGGACCGTGACCCAAGAGGCTACCTATGACCGGGAGGGGGAACGGAGCTTTACCTGCACCGTGTGCGGAGAGACCCGGAAAGAGGAGATCCCCCGCCAGACCCGCCCCAGCGGCGGCAGCTCAGGGGGCTCCTCCGGCGGCGCTGCCTCCAGGCCCCAGGTGACCACGCTGTCCCAGGAGGAGGTCCCGCTGGCGGAGGCGCCCATGGCCTATGAGGATGTGGCTCCCGGGAACTGGCCTTACGAGGGCGTGAGATACGTATTCCAGACGGGCCTACTGGAGGGAGAGAGCGAAACGCGCTTTGGCCCGGACCAGGTCCTGACAGGGGAGCAGCTGGCCAGGGCCCTGGAAAAGGCGCTGGGAGAGGAGTCCGCTCCAACCTGGACCGGGCTGGAGGCGCAAAGCGTCGTGGCCCGGCAGGAGCTGGCGGCCGTCCTCCTTGGATGGGCCGGAGAGAAGGGCTGGGATATAAGCAGCCGGAATGACCTTGCGGCCTACACCGATGTGGAAGGGTTGGAGGAGTTCCGCCCGGCGGTGGAATGGGCCCGGGCAGCCGGGCTGCTGATCGGCACCAGTGAGACTACCATGGAGCCTGCCGCTCCGGTGACCCGGGGCCAGCTGGCCCTGGTACTGCTGCGCTGGTCGGTCATGGAAGCACAGTAAAAAAAGAATGCCCGGCGCCGCATGGCGCCGGGCATCGCTTCTATAATAGGGCTCAAAGGCTCTCTGCCGTCCCCAAAAACAGCGCGGTCCCCATTTGGAGGTCTACGATGCCGTAGACGAAGGGCCGGTCCAACCGCAGGACGATGGGCTGGAGGGGATCTACCATGGCGGAGGTGGCCTCCATGATCACCGCCGTCACCGCCGCGGCCTCGGTGCCCTTTTCGTTGAGCTCGAAGGCGGTCTTGTGGATGACATTGCCGATGAAGAGATCCTTTCCCGGCACCGAGCCCATGGCGGAGAAGTCCGCCTGGCCGGGCACGAAGGCCCGGGAGAGGCCCATGGCCTGGAGGGCATCATTGAGGCTGCCGCCCCACTCCGCCTTGAACTTGGGGCAGGTGAGGCTCACCAGGGTGTCCTCCCGGGTGGAGAGGAGGCCGGAGATGGTGGTATTGTCCCAGTCCGCCAGGTAGTCGGTGAGGGAGAGACCCTCCTGGGGCAGCATCAGCAGCAGGCCCAGCCGCCCGTCGTCGTAGGGGAGCAGGACTCCCTGGCCCTTTTCCGTGGAGATATACTGCTCGGTCCGGGTGCCGTTGTGCATCCCCTTGGGGTGGGTCACGGTGCCGTCGTCGGCGGTGAAGTCCATTTCCCACTCGGTGCTGGGGTCCTCAAAGGGCCGCTGGAACTGGTTTTTGAGATAGACGGCGTTGACCAGGGCCAGCACCGCGTCCTCATCGAACTGGTCCACCACCGAGGGGATCATACCCCGGGTGGCCTCGCTGACCCAGCGGTTCACCGCCGGAGCGGTGGCACTGTCCTGGAGGTCCTGCTGGAAGAGCTGGGCCCCAAAGGTTTCCTGACAGCGGAGGACGAAGCCGTTGGCCAGGATCAGCTCCGGGTCGGCCCACAGGCTGTTGACCAGGTTGGCCTGGGTGGAGCCCCCCAGCTGGGTGTAATCGGACATGAGACGGGCACATAGGCTGTTGAGGATATCCCGGCTGAGGCCGAAGAGGGTCTCGAACTCGGTCAGGGTGTCCCCGGCGGCGCCGCTGGCCGTCATGGCCAGGGCCAGGGTGACGGACAGGGGGGAGACCAGGGTGTTTTTCCCCTGGGCGCGGGCCTGGCGCAGCAGATCTACGGAAAAGGCGCTATAGCCGTCCAAGGTCCCCTCAGAGGTACAGACGAGCTCCTCCACCGGAGGCAGGGAGCCCTGGGGAGTGGGCAGGGGCCTGGGGCTGCCCTGGACCTGGGCCGCCCCGCCGGCGCACCCCGCTAGGAGAGAAAAGCAAAGGGAGAGGGACAAGAGACGGGAGAATTTCATATCGAACAGCTCCTTTCAACCCCTTAGACGGATTTCCCGGGAAAAGGTTCCCAAAAAAGCGGAAAAATGTAGCGTGGTATGGGTCCCCCTGCCGGCCCTTACAATATCTCCTATCTCCTCTCTCAAATCTCCTATCTTTCTATGGTTGTTATCCGTCGAAAAATGTGCTATGATAAGGTATCAACGTATAAAACGGGAGGAAAACTCCATGAGCGAAAACGGATTTCAGTTCCGCACGGCGGCCTTTGGCGGGTTTCAGAAGCAGGACGTGATGAACTACCTGGAGCAGAGCGGCAAGGAGCACGCCGAGAAGGTGGCCGCTCTCCAGCGGGACCTGGCCGACGCCCGGGTGGCCTGTTCGGAGGGGGAGGAGCAGCGCACCGAGCTGGAGCGGCGCATGGCCGCTCTGGAGGCGGAGAACCAGCGCCTGGCCGCCGACCTGGCCCAGCGGGAGGTGGACCTGGCCCAGATGACCGAGGCCCGGGACCAGGTCCAGGCCCAGGCCGACGCCCTCCAGGGCCGGGTGGACCAATTGGCCCCCTTGGCTGAGGCCTATGAGGCGGTAAAGGACCGCACCGCCAGCATCGAGCTGGAGGCCCACGGCCGGGCCCAGGCCATTGAGCGGGAGAGCCGGGACAAGGTGAAAAAGAGCCAGGAGCAGGTGAAGGAGTGGTTTTTGCGGATGCAGGGCTCTTATGAGCGGCTGCGCTCCGATATGACCGCCACCATGAGCCACGCCGTCCGGGAGCTGGAGCGGGCCGGACAGGGGCTGGAGGGCCTGGTGGGCAGTATGGACAGCCACGACGACGCCCTGGCGGCCATTGGCGCCCAGATCGACGCCCTGGAGGGCGTCCGGCCGCCCCAGCCGTTGGACGTGGAGGACGGGCAGTGAGCGGGGCGGCGAAGGCCCTGCGGACGGAGACGCTGCGGCAGGCCATCCCCGGCCTGCGGGTTGGGGACCGGGTGTTGCTGACGGGCACCATCTACACCGCCCGGGACGCCGCCCACAAGCGGTTTTTTGAACTGCTGGATGAGGGGAAGCCCCTGCCCATGGAGATCAGGGACGCGGTGATCTACTACGCCGGCCCCACCCCGGGGCAGCGGGGGATGGCGGTGGGGGCCTGCGGCCCCACTACGGCAGGCCGGATGGACGGCTTCGCCCCCCGGCTGCTGGACCTGGGCCTGGGGGCCATGATCGGCAAGGGGGAGCGGGACGCCGCCGTGAGGGAGGCCATCGTCCGCAATGGGGCGGTGTACTTTGCCGCCGTGGGCGGGGCGGGGGCCCTTATTGCTGCCTGCATCAAGTCGGCCCAGGTCATCGCCTTTGACGATCTGGGCTGCGAGTCGGTGAAGCGGATGGAGGTGGAGGACCTGCCCCTCACCGTGGCCATCGAAGCCACCGGGGCGGACCTGTACGAGACGGGCCGGGCCCGGTACGCAAAGCTGATTTAAAGCGAGAGGCGGGCGCCTGTGCGCCCGCCTTTTTCCCCGGAAAGGATGGGAGCCCTATGTGGTGGGAAAGCAGTGTGTTTTATCAGATCTACCCCCTGGGCCTGTGCGGCGCACCCCGGGAGAACGACGGGGTCCCGGTCCACCGGCTGGAGGGGCTGAAGGGCTGGGGAGACCACCTGGAGCGGCTGGGGGTCAACGCCCTCTACCTGGGGCCCCTTTTTGAGAGTGACCGCCACGGCTACGACACCCGGGACTACCGCCGGGTGGACTGTCGCCTGGGGGACAACGGGGATCTGAAGGGGCTGGTGGAGGAGCTTCATCGGCGGGGGATCAAGGTGATCCTGGACGGGGTCTTTAACCACGTGGGCCGGGGCTTCTGGGCCTTTCAGGACGTACAGGAGAAGGGGTGGGACTCCCCCTACAGGGATTGGTTCCACCTGGGCTTTGACGGCAACTCCAACTATGATGACGGCTTTTGGTATGAGGGCTGGGAGGGGCATTTCGAGCTGGTGAAGCTGAACCTCCAAACCCCGGTGGTGGTGGACTACCTGCTGGACACGGTCCGGTTTTGGGT
>CATJWI010000164.1 GCA_949744075.1 uncultured Eubacteriales bacterium
ATGAACATCATCGGCGACGTGACGGGCAAGAACGTGATCCTGCTGGACGACATGGTGGACACCGGCGGCTCCCTGTGCCACGCCGCCAAGGCCCTGGTGGAGATCGGCCATGCCCAGTCCGTCACCGCCTGCGCCAGCCACGGCGTGCTGTCCGGCCCCGCCATTGAGCGGATCAACGAGTCCGTCATCGACGAGGTGGTGTTCCTGGACACCATCCAGCCCAAGAACAATATCGCGGAAATCTGCCCCAAGATCAAGTACCTGTCGGTGGCCCACCTGTTCGCCGAGGCCATCGAGCGGATCTATGAGGAGCGTTCTGTGTCCAAGCTGTGGAGCTGACGTTGGGGCGGGGGCCCCTTCTCCGCCAAGAGGGAATCAATACAGAGAGAAACCCGCTCCGGGGCCATGCGCGCCCCGGGGCGGTTGTGCCCTTTGGCCCTAAGCCCTCCCCCCACAAGGGGGGCGGCACGGCAAGGCCGTGACGGGTGAGGGGGCGTAAAGGGGCGCTCCATGTGCCCGCCCCCTTCCAAGGGGGAGGCTTTTTGCGAGGTGTTTTTTATGCTGTTTCAAAAAAAACCCCCCGTGTCCTGGCTCGTGGTGGGCCTGGGCAATATGGGAGACCAGTATGAGCGCACCCGGCACAACGTGGGGTTTGACGCCATTGATGAATTGGCCGATCAGCTGGACATTCCCGTTCAGCGGCTAAAGTATAAGGCCCTCACCAATACTGCCATGGTAGGGGGACAGAAGGTGCTGCTGATGAAGCCCGTCACCTTTATGAACCTGTCGGGGGAGGCGGTGGAGCAGGCGGCCGCCTTCTTTAAGGTGCCCCCCCAGCGGGTGCTGGTCCTCTCCGACGAGGTGGCTCTGCCGCCGGGCAAGCTGCGCATCCGGCAGAGCGGCTCGGCGGGAGGGGACAAAGGGCTGAAGAACATCATCGCCCACCTCCACTCCGACCAGTTCCCCCGCATCCGTATTGGAGTGGGACAGAAGCCCCACCCGGACTACGATATGGCCGACTGGGTCCTGGGCCGGCCCCAGGGGGAGGACCGGAAGGCGGTGGATGAGGCCATCAAGCGGGCGGCTCAGGCAGTGGAAGCCTATATCAAGGATGGACCACAGGCCGCCATGAGTCAGTTCAATTAAGGGGGGAGGGGCTGTGCTGCGATGGATCTGCTGCCACTACCGGCTTACTCTGGCCCCCTGCGCCGCGGCGACCTTTTTGATGGCCCTGTTTCTCTCATTCCGGCCCCTCTTTACTGAGGCAAGGCCTGCGCCTTTGAAGGGCTGGCTTCTGGCTATGGTTCCCGTGACCCTCTGGTGCGTTCTCTGGTGCCTGTCAGTACATTTCACCTCCGCCCGGGCCATTCGGAGCTTGAACCGGGACTGCGACCCCGAGCCCCTGCTGGACTATGCCGACGGCATCCTCCGGCAGGCCGGGAGAAAGAGCTGGCAGGGTTTGGCCATTCAGGCCCAGGTCAACAGGGGCGTGGCGCTGCTCAGTTTGGGGCGCTTTCAGGAGGCTTTGGAGGCTCTGGACCCGGCTTTGGCGGAAAAGGGAGCGGTGGCCGCCATTTTGTGGCTGGACCGGGCCTCTGTTTTTGGGAGTCTGGGGCAGGCGGGGGAGATGGTCCTCTGCCTGGACAGGGTCCAGGCCCTGCTGGACCGGGATTCCTCCATTAAGCCCAATCAGATGGAGGCCCTCCGGTCGATTTTGGAGCAGGACCGCCTGGACCACCGGCTTTTGGTAGACGGGCCGTCAGTGGAGTTGGAGGCGGAGCTGGAAGCCCGTCTGGCCCGGGTCTCCTTGGAGCGGCCGCGGGTGGAGCTGCATTATACTCTGGCACGGTGTGCGCTGGAGCGGAGGGACCGGGAGGCGGCGCGGGGGCATTTGGAGTATGTGCTCTCTCGTGGGAACAAGCTGTACGTTCGGACGCAGGCTCAGGAGCTTTTGGAGACGCTCCGGGGTTTGGGTGTGGCGCTGTAAGAGCGAGATGCGTTCGACTGGGGTGGTGTGCCTATACGCACCGGGCGGCTGATAGCCGCCCCTACAATAGGGGACTACGTTGGTCCGTTTCGCCGTTGGGGCGGAGCGTTCTCGGACCGTTCTTGGTATGGGGGCGGATCGCCGCGGGCCCTTTGGGTCCTCGCAATGACGGAGTGGGGGGGAGATATCGGGGCCACGCGGTGGTCGGGGGACCTTTTCACTTCCTTTTTTTCTTTCGTATAGCACAACGCCGCTGTTTGTGCTATACTTTTTTTATCCGCTTTTCGACAAATAGAAAGGAGCTTTGCCATGAAACGCCGTTTTCTTCCCCTCCTTCTTGCCCTTGCTTTGATCCTGCCCCTCTTCCCCGCCTCGCTGGCCGCCGGGGAGGCCGCCGGGGCTAAGGTGGTCTATGTCACCGCCCCTGGGGAGGCGGTGGAGCTTGATCCGGAGGATTTTCAGCTCCTTTGCCGCCAGCTGACCGGGCAGGAGCTGGACAGCGTTTCCTTTGCCCTTCCCGCCTCCCGGGAGGGGGATCTGTGGTACCGGCGGGGGAAAAAGGGGGGCGGCCAGGTGGGGCCCGCCACCGCCTATTTGACCGACGCCGAGCCCTATCTGTCCTCCGTTTCCTTCCTGCCCCGGGCCAATTTCATCGGGCAGGCGGAGACCGCTTTTACCATGAAGAGCGTTAAGGGGAAGAGCGCCTCGGGGACCCTGCTGTTTTATGCCCCCGGGCCCGCCGCCGACCTGACCCTCTCCGCCGGGCAGGTGGCCCCCATGGACGTGGCCGCCCTCAATGAACTGTGCAAGGAAAAGACCCGGTCTCCCCTGCGGCTGCTGACCTTTGAATATCCCTCTTCGGGCACGCTGGTCTATGACACGGGGGAGGGGGACCCCACCCCGGCCACCGACCGGATGGTTTTTTACGCCGACGCCGGGGAGGGCCGGGCTTTGGCCCGGGTGTCCCTGGACACATCCAACTACCAGGTGCGGGACCCCTATGTCTACCTTCATATCAACGCCGAGGCCGCCGACGGGGCCAAGTTTTCCGCCACTGTGAAGGTCCTCTTCCCGGAAAACAACGACAGCTATGGCGGACTGCGCCACTTTGCCCAGGTGGGCGCCCCCATCGCCGTTACCAATATGAACCTCACCGGTGTCAAAAGCCTCTCCCTCACGTTGCCTACCTCTCAGGAGGGGACCTTCTGGTATGAGTACGGTGACCCTGACGCCCGGAAGCTGCTGCCCGGGGAGACCCTCTACCGGGACCAGGAGCCCTTCTACGATCTGGTGACCTTTGTTCCCACCGACCGCCAGGCCCGGGGCATTCTCATCGATGCGGTGGTGGACGGACAGGAGCGGGTAATGGTGCTCACCTACTCTGATCCCAAGGACCCGGAGACCATCCGCTACAGCACCCAGACCGAGCCGGTCTTCCTCCAGGGCAGCGACTTTTGGCGGGTGAGCCGGGAGCGGGGGACCGGGGATCTGGAGACGCTCTGCTTCGACGTCCTCCCCGGGGAGGACACGGGGGTTTTGTCCCGTGATAACCAGCCGGTGGAGACCGGCCGGGAGTATCCCTATTATGACCTTCAGGACTTTATCTTTACCCCGGGGAGGTCCTTCCGGGGGGCCGCCCTTACCTACACCGGCACCGATGTGAACGGGTCGGAGTTTACCGGAAAGGTGGAGATCGCCGCCGGGGCCTACCGGTCCACCTACTGGGCCGACCTGGAGGGGTGGGGCTGGGCGGCCCCGGCGGTGGACCGGCTGACCCATGACGCCCGGGCCTTTGGCTCCGGCGGCGCGGAGGCCCTCTTCCGCCCCGGGGAGCAGGCCACCCGGATGGAGGTCATCTACGCCTTGACCCGCCTGGCCTACGGCAGCGAGGCCACCACCACCGAGGGGGTGCCCTTCCCTGACCTGCCCAAGGACCCCGGGATGGCTCAGGCCGCCGCTTTGGCCTACCGCCACCAGCTGGTACTGGGGGACGAGAAGGGGCGGCTGAACCCGGAGGAGCCCATCACCCGGCAGGATGTGCTGGTGCTGTGCTACCGGCTGCTGCAGGAGAAAAAGGCCGAGCTTCCCGCAGGCGCCGGGCTTTCCGGTTTTGCCGATGCCAAACAGGTCTCGTCTTACGCCGTGGAGGCCGCCCAGGTGCTGGTGGCGGCCAAGGTGCTTCAGGGGGGGAGCGACAAAAAGCTGAACCCCCTCTCCCCCATCACCCGGGCCGAGCTGGCGGCGCTGCTGTACCGGGCCTTTATGCCGGAGGGCTGAGGGAGAAAGGGAATTTTGATCCAGAAAAAAGGACCGCGCTGTATCAACAGCGCGGTCCTTTTTTCTTTTTATTTTACTTCCCGGATGAGGACAAAGGGGGTCAGCTGGCGGTCCTGGCCGGCAGGGTTGTCCCGGATCAGGTCCAGCAGGTCCTGGTCCTTCCAGTCCTTCAATTGCTCTCCCTTGCCCAGGAGCTCTACGTTCAGGTCGTTGGCGTCTACGATCATCATCACCACGCCGGTCTTCTCGTAGACCTCGTCGCAGACCTTTTCGGGGTGGCTGGGGACCCGGACACCCATGTGCTCGTACTCCGGGATATCCTCCCCGTAGAAGCCGTCCAGGCCGGAGACCTCGGTGCCCAGCATGTCGTAGAAGACCCCGTGCTTGCCCACCAGTTTGCCGAAGCCGGCGCAGACGGCGGCCCAGAGCACCTTCCCAAGACCGCAGACGTTGATGGCGAACTGCATCTTGACGGGCAGGCCCATGCCGGGGCCTGCGGAGGTCTGGTGGACAAAACGGGAGAGGAGCTTGGCCCAGAAGCCGGGCCTGCACTCGTCCTCGGTGACGATGCGGCCCTGGCACAGGGCGATGACCTTCTCACTGGAGGAGAGGATATCCCCGGGCTGGTAGACCGGCTTGACGTATTTCTCGATCAGGTCCAGATAGCTCTCCCCCACCTGAACAAAGTGGGTGGTAATGGCGTGGCGGGCGAATTTCCGGCCGGCGGCCTCGATCTCCACATGCTTTCCCTCGTTGGCGTAAAAGTCCATACAAAAGACTCCTTTTTCCTTTGGATGTCCTTTATTATAGCCATTTCAGCGCCGGGGCGCAACCCGGTATCGTATAAAATTTTCCAAAGGGGGAGACAATGGAGGAAACAGGAAGGGAGGCTGGGCCTATGGGGATCCTGTCGCGAAAGCCTCGGCCCGATCCGCCCCACCCCCGCCGGGAGCCCCGGCTGGAGGGAGGGCTGACGCCGGAAAATCTGGCCCGGGTCTTTGCCGGGTGCGTGGATTATAACCGGCGGAGCATCGCTGTGGGGGGAAACGAGGCCCTGCGGTGCGAGCTGGTGTTCATTGCCGGGATGGTGCGGATGGAGCGGGTCAGCGACTATGTGCTCCGGCCCCTGGCCCAGGACCGGGCGTTGGGGGAGTCGGGGGAGACGGTGGCCTGGGAGAAAATGCGCTCGGGGGCTCTCTACAGCCTCTCGGTCATCGAGCGGACCACCTTGGATAAGGCGGTGATGGACCTTATCGACGGGAACTGCCTTTTGCTATTTCCCGGGAAAGAGCGGGCCCTTAGCTTCAACACGGGCACCGAGGAAAAACGGGGGATCGACAGCCCGGAAAATGAGGTGTCGGTCAAAGGGTCCCGGGATTCCTTTGTGGAAAACCTGAGGACCAACACCTCTTTGGTGCGGCGGCATTTGAAGGCCCCCGAGCTGCGGATCGCCGAGCAGATCGTGGGGCGGCAGTCTTTGACGCCGGTGGACATTCTGTGGATGGAGGGCATTGCCGATCCGGCGGTGGTGGAGGAGCTGGAGCGGCGGGTGGAAAATATCGACATCGACGCCCTGCTGGCCACGGGGAATCTGGAGGAGTACGTGGCGGACGAGCTGGACACCGCCTTTCCTCTTTTGCAGTATACCGAGCGGCCTGACCGGTTTTGCTACGGGCTATGCCAGGGCCGGGTGGGGGTGCTGGTGGAGGGGTTGCCCCTGGGGTATCTGGCCCCGGCGGTCATGGGGGATTTTTTGCGGGCCCCCCAGGACCGGTCGGAGAATTGGCTGGCCGCCTCCTCCCTGGCGGTGCTGCGGTGGCTGTGCCTACTGGTGAGCCTGTATCTGCCGGGGTTTTATGTGGCCATGGTGAATTTTCACCCCGAGATGATCCCGGCCCGGCTGGCCCTCAGCATCATGGCGGCCCGGCGGGACGTGCCCTTTTCCACCCTTTTCGAGACATTGCTGCTCCTGCTGGCCTTTGAGGTGCTCCAGGAGGCGGGACTGCGGCTGCCCCAGTCCATCGGCCAGACCGTGTCCATCTTGGGCGGGCTGGTGGTGGGCTCGGCGGCGGTGGAGGCGCGGCTCATCTCCCCGGCGGTACTGGTGGTGGTGGCCGTGGCGGGGATCGCCGGGTATACCATGCCCTCCCAGGACCTGTCCGCCGCCCTGCGGCTGTGGCGGTTTTTGCTGGGGGTGCTGGCGGGGATCGCAGGGCTGTTTGGCCTGACGGTGGGGACGGCGGCCCTGATCGGACATCTGGCGGGGCTGGAGAGCTTCGGGGTGGCCTATCTGACCCCCTTTGCCGCCAACGGCGGGGAACAGGTGGAGGGGCAGGGGGTGCTGCGGCAGCCCCTGCCCAAGGACAAGCTGCGGCCGGCCTATTTGAACACGGGCAACCGGAGGAAGCAGCGGTAGGAGCGGGGGGATGGAGATGAGAGGCGGAAAATGGGCTCTGGCGCTGGTGGCTTTGCTGGCGCTGAAGGGGACGGGAGTGCTGCCCCAGGGCCGGGAGATGGAGCAGAGAAAGCTGATCTCCGCCCTGGCGGTGGACGGGGGGACCGCTGTGGCCGTCACCGCCGTCACAGGGGTGCGGACCTCGGAGGACGAGGAGGCGGAGGTGCTGACCGGAGAGGGGGACAGCCTGGCCCAGGCCTGCCGGGAGCTACGGGGCGGGTCGGCCCGGAGGGCCTACCTGGGGCAGACCGAGCAGCTTCTGCTGGGGGATGGGACCCCGGTGGGGGAGACCCTGGAGTTTGTCCTGGTGGACCGGGAGCTGCGGCTGGACACCCTACTATATATAGTAAAGGGCCCGGCGGGAAAGGCGCTGGCGGATTCGGCGGAGCTGGTGTCGGGAGAGGCCGGGGGACAGGACCCCCGGGGCCGGACAGTGGGGGAGGTCCTGCCCCGGCTGGCCCAGGGGGAGTGTGCCCTTGTCCCCGCTCTGGCCGCCGGGGAAGACGGACTTTTGGAGCCGGCGGGCTGGGCGGTATTGGGCCCGGCAGGGGTGCTGGGCTATCTGGAGGGGGAGGCCGCCCTGGGGGCGGAGCTGCTGTCCGGCATGGGAAAGGAGCGGGTGGTGACCCTCCCCGGTGGGGCGGTGGAGTTGCTGACGGTCCGGACCTGGGCCGGGGAGGGGGTCCTCCGGTGCAGCATCGGGGCCCGGGCCCTCCAGGGGGAGCCTTCGGTGGAGGAATTGACAGCCTGGGGCCAGGACTGCCTGGAGGCGGCCCTGGCCCCAGGCTGGGACTGCTGGGGGCTGGACCGGGAACAGGGGGCTTTGGAGCCCTGGGCTTGGGAGAAATGGAGGGACAGCCCGGTGAGCGGGTTGACTGTGGAAGTGACGGGAAGGCTGGTGGAGCCATGAAACGGGATGGGGAACAGGGAGTGACCCGGCGGGAGCGGCTAGAGGTAATCGGGGCGGCCCTGATCCCGGCGGGGTTGGGGCTGTTGGGGGGGCAGGCAGCCATAGGGGGGCGGCTGGCCTGGTTGGCCCCCGTGGCGGCGCTGCCCTTTGGAATAGGATTGTGCTGGCTCTGGGGAAAGGTGGGGGGCCGGGACCTGGGAAGCGGCCTGGAGGCCGCCTTTGGGACTTGGCTGGGCCGGGGAGTGCAACTGCTCTACCTGATGTGGGGGTTGTTTTTGTTGGCGGGCAGCGCCCGGCGGTACGGTGACCGGCTGCTCACGGTTTTTGAGGGGGAGACGGTGCGGTGGCTCTTCCTGGGGACGGCCCTGGCGGTGGCCCTGTGGCTGGGGCGGGGCAACGGGCCGGTATTTGCCCGGACGGGACGGATCTTTTTGCTGGCGGTGCTGGTGATGCTGGGGTTTGTGCTGCTGCTGGCCCTGCCGGGGGTGGATTGGCGAAACCTGTGGCCCCCGGAGAGGGGGGATCTGAGAGGTCTGCCCAAGGCGGCGGCTTTGGCGCTGAGCCTGTCGGGGTATGGGGTCTATGGCCTTTGCCTGTCCCAAGGGCAAGAGGAGACGGGAGAAAGCTGGCCCTGGGCGGTGTGGGGATGCGGTATTTTTGCCGCCGTTCTGCTGGCGGTGACGGGGGTATTTGGGCCGGCCCTGGCGGAGAGGATGGAGGAGCCCTTCCTCTATTTATTGGAGGGTGTGCAGGTCCCTGGGGCCTTTCGGCGGGGGGAGGCAGCCCTGATCGCGGTGCTGGCGCTGGGGGACTTGGCTCTGCTGGCGCTGTTGATCAGGGGATGCCGCAGCCTGTGGCTGGGGGCCGTGCCGGTCTGCCGGGGGAGAGGGGGATGGTTGCTGGTGGCGGGGGCCATCCTGAGCTCGGGATCTCTGCCGGGAGGAAGCAGGGAAATATTGGCGGGAGGAAATTTGATTTTCGGAGTCCTGTTTCCCGGACTTGCGGTTTTGGTCCAGGGGATCAGAACTACATTTAGTGGGGCAAAGAAACCATCGAAGGCAGATGTTGCGGCAGAAAAGGAAGAGAAAAAAAGTTGCGAAGAAAATGAAAAAAAGTGTTGACATTCAGGCCCCGGTTTGGTATATTAATAAGGCACCGCGACGAGGGGACAAAAACCTGAGACGCAGAAAGCCCTTGCGGGACAATGAATCCCGGGATTTTGAACCTGGCGGCGCAGCGTGTACCTTGTAAATTAAACAACGTGAAGAAGCAAGAAAGACACCAGAAGAGGACGGAAGTCCTTTTTACAAGTGAGAACTTGTGGAAAGGTCTCCG
>CATJWI010000165.1 GCA_949744075.1 uncultured Eubacteriales bacterium
CCGCTGGATTTTCCGCTCCTCGGGGGCGTTGCCCTTCTGGACCTCGGAGGCCATAGTGGTGAGGGATTTTTTGTTGTGGCTCTTGGAGGAGCCGGTGGCCCCGCCGATGCCGTCCCGGCCGGTGCGGCCGCCCAGCAGAATCACCACGTCCCCGGGGGCGGGCCGCTCCCGGCGGACATTTTCAGCCGGAGCCGCGCCCACCACCGCGACGCACTCCAGCCGCTTGGCGATGTAACCCTCGTGATAGACCTCGGCCACGTGTCCGGTGGCCAGGCCGATCTGGTTGCCGTAGGAGGAATAGCCCGCCGCCGCCGTCTGGCACAGCTTCCGCTGGGGCAGCTTGCCCTCCAAAGTCTTCTCAAAGGGGGTCCGGGGGTCTCCCGCCCCAGTGAAGCGCATGGCCTGGTGGACGAAGACCCGCCCGGACAGGGGGTCCCGGATGCACCCGCCAATGCAGGTGGCCGCCCCGCCGAAGGGCTCGATCTCGGTGGGGTGGTTATGGGTCTCGTTCTTGAACATGAGCAGCCAGTCCTGCTCCTCTCCGTCCACCATAGCGGGAACATGGATGGAGCAAGCGTTGATCTCCTCGCTCTCGTCCAGCTCGGGCAGCAGCCCCCGCTTTTTCAGCACTTTGGTGCCAATGGTGGCCATATCCATGAGGGTCTGGGGCCGCCGGGCTGCCTTCTCCTCCCCGTAGACCTCCACCCGTGCAGCCAGATACCGCTCATAGGCGGCCTTTACCTGGGGATCGGCGATCTCCACACCGTCCAAGTGGGTGGAGAAGGTGGTGTGGCGGCAGTGATCGGACCAGTAGGTGTCCACCACCCGAATTTCCGTGATGGTGGGGTCCCGCTTTTCCTCGTCCCGGAAGTAGGCCTGCAAAAATTTCAGGTCATCCAGGTCCATGGCCAGCCCCAAGCTGTCCAGCAGAGCCTCCAGCCCCTTGTCGTCCAGGGCGGTGAAGCCCTCTACCGTGGCCACCTGACTGGGGATATCGTAGGTCATCTCCAAAGTCTCGGGCTTGTCCAGGGTAGCCTCCCGGGCCTCCACCGGGTTGATGACGTAGCTCTTGATCTTCTCCAGCTCCACCGGAGACACGCTGCCCGAGAGCAGGTATACCTTGGCTGAGCGCACCGCGGGCCGCTCCCCGGCACTGACGAACTGGATACACTGGGCGGCAGAGTCCGCCCGCTGGTCGAACTGGCCCGGCAGGGCCTCCACGGCGAAGACGGTGTGCTCCCCCGCCGGGATATCCCTGTAGACCTCGTCCACCGCCGGCTCACTGAACACGATGGGCACGCAGCGGCGGAACAGGTCCTCCTCCAGCCCCTCCACATCGTACCGGTTTAGCACCCGCAGCCCGGTGAGGCCGGGGAGCCCCAGCAGGCTCTTCAGTTCCTCCAGCAGGGCCTTGGCCTCCACGGCGTAGGGGACCTTTTTTTCCGCATAGACTCGATAGACCATGTCTCTCTCCTCACTTCCCGGCAGCCAGTGCCCTGGCCCCGATGTCCGTTCTCTTGTGCAGCCCCTCAAAGGAGATCTTCTCCGCGGCGGCGTAGGCCTTGTCCAGGGCTTCTTTCAATGTCTCTCCCTTTGCGGTGACTCCCATCACCCGGCCGCCGGAGGTGACCAGGGCCCCCTCCTTCTCCTCGGTGCCCGCATGGTAAACGACCGCCTCTCCACCGGGCAGCTGCCCCTTTTCCAGGCCGGAGATGGCCTTTCCCTTCTCATAGTGCTCAGGATACCCCCCCGAGGCCAGCACCACGCAGGCGGCGGAGCCGCTGGAGAACTTGACCTCCGTCTCCTTCAGCCGCCCCTGGGTCACCGCCTGCATGACGGTGAAAAGGTCGCTCTCCAGCAGGGGCAGAACCACCTGGGTCTCCGGGTCCCCGAAGCGGCAGTTGTACTCGATGACCTTGGGCCCGTCGGAGGTGAGCATCAGGCCAAAGTAGAGGCAGCCCTTAAAGGTCCGCCCCTCGGCGTTCATGGCGTGGACGGTGGGCAGGAAGATCTTCTCCATACACTCCGCCGCGATCTCCGGAGTGTAATAGGGGTTGGGGGCCACGGTGCCCATGCCCCCGGTATTGAGGCCCTTGTCCCCGTCCAAGGCCCGCTTGTGGTCCATGGAGGACACCATGGGCGCCACCGTCTCCCCGTCTGTGAAGGACAGCACGGACACCTCTGGCCCGGTCAAAAACTCCTCGATGACCACCCGATCGCCCGAGGCGCCGAACTTTCCCCCCACCATCATCTCCTCCACGGCGGAGAGGGCCTGGGCCAGGTCCTCGCAGATGAGCACCCCCTTGCCCAGGGCCAGGCCGTCGGCCTTAATGACAATGGGCCAGTTGTCATTGGCCCGCAAATAGTCCCTGGCCTTCTCCACCTGGTCGAAGGTCTCGTACCGGGCGGTGGGGATGTGGTACTTCTTCATCAAGTCCTTGGAAAAGGCCTTGCTGGCTTCGATCTGGGCGGCGGCGGCAGACGGTCCAAAGGCAGGGATGCCCTTGGCCGCCAGCAGGTCCACCAGCCCCATGGCCAGGGGATCGTCTGGGGCCACCACCACATAATCCGTCCCGTTCTCGGCTGCCCAGTCGGCGATCTTTTCCACCTCAGTGGCCCCGATGGGCACCCGCACCGCGTCATACCCGATGCCCCCATTGCCGGGAGCAGCAAAGAGCTCCGTGATCTCCGGGCTTTCCTTCAATTTGCGGATGATGGCGTGCTCCCGCCCGCCCCCGCCCACAACTAAAACCTTCATAAAAAATCGTCCTTTCTGCTCAGAGCGGAGAGTGAAAAGTGGAGGGTTGAGATATCCGTCGCTGCGCCGTTTTCGCTGTGGCGGACAGCACTTTTCTCAACTCCTCACAGTCCGCGAAAAGGGACTGATATTCCTCTTCCTTGACGTATCCGCTGGAGTAGAGCAATTCCAACCAATATAAGGTTTCCGCACATTCCTTCAGCGCAATGTATATCTTCGCCACAAAATCTTTCTTGCTGGTCCCAAGCCGGGTCTCCGCAATATTAGCCCCGATACTGGTCCCACTTCGCAGCACTTGCGTTGACCGCGCATATTCTTTCTGTTCTGTCATCATGTAGCGATATAACTTCACCATCCGCTGGCCAAATGCCAAGCTTTTTGATACGCAATACTTTCCGCCGCCATATCTTCACTCTCAACTCTTCACTCTGAGTTAGTGGTGAAACAGCCTCATCCCGCAAAACGCCATTGCCACATCGTGGGCGTCGCAGGTCTCGATGACCTGGTCGTCCCGGATGGAGCCGCCGGGCTGGACGATGGCGGTGACGCCGCTGCGGCAGGCCCGTTCCACGTTGTCCCCAAAGGGGAAGAAAGCGTCAGAGCCCAGGCAAACCCCGGTGACAGCATCCAGCCAGGCCCGCTTCTCTTGGGCGGTAAGGGGCTCAGGCCGAAGGGTGAAAAACCGCTGCCACTTGCCCTCGTCCAGCACGTCCCCGCTCTCCTCGGCGGAGAGATAGAGGTCGATGGTGTTGTCCCGGTCGGCCCGGCCGATGCCCTCCTGGAAGGGCAGGCCCAGCACCTTGGGGTGGTGGCGCAGCTGCCACAGGTCGGCCTTGTTGCCCGCCAGGCGGGTGCAGTGGATGCGGCTCTGCTGGCCCGCCCCCACGCCGATGACCTGGCCCCCCTGGGCGTAGCACACCGAGTTGGACTGGGTGTACTTCAGGGTGATGAGGCACAGCAGCAGGTCCCGTTTCTGCTCTACCGTCAGGGTCTTGTTCTTGGTGACCACATTCTCCAGCAGGCTCTCATCGATGGTAAAATTGTTCCGGCCCTGCTCGAAGGTGATCCCGAACACGTCCTTCTGCTCCACCGGGGCAGGGACATAGGCCGGGTCGATCTGGACCACGTTGTAGTTCCCCTTCTTCTTGGTCTTGAGGATGGCCAGGGCCTCCTCGGTGTACCCCGGGGCGATGACGCCGTCGGAGACCTCTGGCTTCAAAAGCCGGGCGGCGGCTGCGTCACAGACGTCGGACAGGGCGGCCCAGTCCCCAAAGGAGCTCATCCGGTCGGCTCCCCGGGCCCGGGCATAGGCGCAGGCCAGGGGCGTCAGCTCCTCCTCCCCCACGAAATACATCTGCTTGAGGGCGTCGTCCAGGGGCAGGCCCAAGGCCCCCCCCGCCGGGGACACGTGCTTGAAAGACGCGGCGGCGGACAGTCCGGTGGCCTCCTTCAGCTCCTTCACCAGCTGCCAGGAGTTAAAGGCGTCCAAAAAGTTGATATACCCCGGCTTACCGTTCAAAACGGTGACGGGCAGCTCCCCGCTCTTCATAAAGATGCGGGCGGGCTTTTGGTTGGGGTTACAGCCGTATTTCAGTTCCAGTTCCATCATGATTCCGCGCTCCCTTTCCTGTGATTTTTTCTCTGATTGGTCTGTTCTTTCCCTTACTCCTCCGGCGGCTGATAGGCCTCGGCGTGGAATTTTCCATCCTTATCCCGGATATAAGCCGTCCCCACCGGGGCCTTCAGCAGGGGCAAAATGTCCGGGTCATAGTTACAGATGGTGTTCAGGTCGTAGACCTCCGTATGGGCCACATCGTTGACATACTCCTCGCTCTCCTCCCCGGAGAAAAAGCGCCAGCCGCTGTCGGGGCGGCCCTCACTGGGCTCCTCCCGGTAGCACCAGCCCACCTTTTTCCCCAGCACGGTGATGTGGTCGGTGGCGAAGCACCCTCTGGGGCCCTCCCAGTTTAGAAGGTAGTCCTTCATCTCCGGGGCCCACAGCTTGTACTCCTTCTTCCGGGGCGGCACATACCACAGCCCGCTGGCCCAGGCCGCGCCGTCATTCAAAAGGGTATGGGTCAGCCTGGACCACAGCTCCAACCCCTGGTTCAGCTCGGGGACCTTAGCCCCCTGGCGGAAGTCCCAATATAACTCTCCGCATACCAGGCTGACGGCGAAATCGGTCCAGTCCTGAAAGATCTGGGCCTGGACGATCCAGTGCTCCGCCATCTCGTCCAGCTCCTCCCGGGTCAACAGGCCGCAGGCGTAACCCGCCCGGAGATGGCCTACGCACTCGCTGATATCCCAGGCCAGATACCCCTTATGGCCCACGATAGGGTAAAATTGAGCGGAGAAGTCCCGGGCCACCTGGAAAAATTCCAGTGCCCCCTTGTTCTTCTGCCCCAGCTCCTCCAGGGAGAAGGGCGGCCGGCCCTCCCAGAAGCCCTCAAAGTCCAGGTAGTTGTTGTGGCAGCGCAGCTCCCGGTTGCAGAACGCCAGCATAGATTCTTTGTCGGTAATGCCGAAAACCTGCTTTAGGTGGGCCCTGCACTCCCCCTCTGCCTCGGGTGAGGCGCACTTGGGTAGAGTGATGAAGTAATTGGGCCCCGATTCGCCGGGCCCGGGAATGCCCGGGGTCTTCCGCAGGGCGGCAATGCCCGCCAGCAGGGCCATGAACTTGTCCCGGTCGCAGCTCCTCCGCCCGTTCGTATTCAGCGCCCGGAGCTCCTTCTCCAATGCCCGGACTGACTCCGCCAGCCCGGTGTCATAGGGGTGGAAGTCCACAAGCCCCTGCTCCAGGGCGGCTGCGGCCTTCTCTTGGGGCTCTGGGACCTTGTCCTGTTTGTGGAACCGGTCAAAGATACCCATTTCCCCACCCCCTTACTGATGCTTGTTGAGGATGACAGTGTCGGTCTCCCCGGTGGTCAGGTCAAGGGTCCGCACAAAGAGGGACACCTTGTTGTCCCCATTCAGGGCCTCCCACACCTTCCGGGCCAGCTCTTGGGCCCCCTCGTTGCCAAAGGGCACCAGCCGGGGCTCCCCGGCAAAGGAGGGCAGCGGGTCCCCGTCCCCCTGGTAGGTGCTGATGAAATGCCCCTTCCCCGCCACGGGCTTATCGTACTCGAAGAAATACCGGCAGCAGCACTCCGGGTCTCCCTCCAGGCTCTTGAGGATGGAGAGGTTATAGCTGCCGTCGGGCTTCACCACCCCGGAGATGCGGGGGGTCCAGTTGGGGCCGTCGGGCTCGAATTTCCGGGTATTCAGGGCGTGGCGGTAGCAGTGGCCCTGGGCGATGTGGTCGCGGATGGTGTCGGTCTGGTCACCGTTGGTCACCACCAGAAGGCCGTTGGGCAGCAGCCGGACGGGGTGGTAGATGATGAGAGAGGGGTCGGTCATTTTACTCTCGTCAAAGGCTTTGGTGCGGATGCCGTCCTCGGTGTACTCAAAGACCCGGTTGCGGCTGTTCTCGCTCCGGCCCATGATGAAGTAGGCAATGACCGCCTTGTGGTTGGCGGTGCGGCCCATGACGATGCCCCGGCCGGGGTAGGGGTTCTCTCTCAGCAGCTGAAACAGATTTTGCGGCTTCATATTAACCCTCCTCAAAGGCGCGGTCCATCCAGTCCCAGAG
>CATJWI010000166.1 GCA_949744075.1 uncultured Eubacteriales bacterium
ATCGTGAAGAAATACTATCCCCAGTCCTGCGATCAGGACGACTTGATCTCCATCGGCACTATCGGACTGATCAAGGGGATCTCCACCTTCAAGCCGGACAAGAAGGTGCGCCTGGCCACCTATGCCTCCCGGTGCATCGAGAACGAGATCCTAATGCACTTCCGCTCTCAGCGGAAACTCCAGGGGGAGGTGTCCCTGTCCGATACCCTGGACTCCGAGGGGGAGGGGGGCGCCCTGTCCCTCATGGATGTGCTCCGGGTGGAGGACACCATGCTGGAGGACCTCTCTGCCAAGGACGCGGGCCAGGCGGTGCGATCCTGCGTGGAGCAGTGCCTGGATGAGCGGGAGCGGTTTGGCATCTCCCTGCGCTGCGGCGTGGAGGGGAATACGCCCCTCACCCAGCGGGAGATCGCCCAGCAGCGGGGCATCAGCCGCAGCTATGTTTCCCGCATCGAGAAAAAAGCCCTGGAAAAGCTCCGAAAGGCGCTGGAGCCAGAGGTTTCCTGAAAAGCAAAGGGGCGGGCCATGGGGCCCGCCCCTTCCTTGTTTTTGCTCAGTGGACGCTGAAATGCTTTTTTGTCTCGGCGGCCACCACGCCGGACAGGGCCAGCAGGGCCACCAGGTTGGGGATGGCCATAAGGCCGTTGAGGGTGTCGGAGATGTCCCACATCAGTTGGCCGGAGCCCGTGGCCCCCGCGATGCAGAACAGGACGAAGATCACTTTATAGACCATGATAAAGACCTTGTTGTCATGGGAGATATAGCCCCAGCAGCGCTCGCCGTAGTAGCTCCAGCTGAGGATGGTGGACAGGGCGAAGAAGAGCATGCTGAGCTGGATGACTGTGCCGCCGATGGTCCCGGGGAGGACTGCGTTGAAGGCGGCCACTGCAGCGGCGCCGTTGCCGCCGTACACGCCGGTGGAGCCGGCCTCCAGCACACCGGACAGGATGATGGTGAGGGCGGTGATGGTGCAGATGATAATAGTATCGATAAAGACCTCGAACACGCCCCAGATGGCCTGGTCACAGGGCTCCTCAGTGGAGGAGGCGGCGTGGGCGATGGGTGCGGAGCCCAGGCCGGCCTCGTTGGAGAACACCCCCCGGGCGAAGCCGTTTTTCATGGCCATCATGATGGTGTAACCGAAAATGCCACCGCCCACGGCCTGGAGGCTGAAGGCTTGGGAGAAGATGGTGGCAAAGGCGGCGGGGATCTCGGTGGCCCTCAGAACGATGACGACGATGCCTGCGGCAATGTAGAACACAGCCATAAAGGGCACCAGCAGGGAGGTGACCTGGCCGATGCGTTTCACACCTCCCAGGACCACGATGGCCACCACAACGGTGAGGAGGACGCCCCCCACCAGCTTATCCAGGCCGAACAGGCCGTTGAGGGCGCTGGCGATTTCGCTGGACTGGGCGATGTTGCCGATGCCGAAGGAGGCCAGGCCCCCCAGAACGGCGAAGATCACCGCCAGCCATTTCCAGTTTTTGCCCAGGCCGTTTTCGATGTAGTACATGGGACCACCTTTGTGGGTGCCGTTGGGGTCGGTGTTCCGGAACTTTATGGCCAGGGTGATCTCGGAATATTTGGTGCACATGCCGAAGAAGGCGGATACCCACATCCAGAACACCGCCCCCGGGCCGCCGGTGAAGATGGCGCCGGTGACGCCGGCGATGTTGCCGGTGCCCACGGTGCCCGCCAGGGCGGTGGTCACCGCCTGGAAGGGGGACAGGTTGCTGCCGTGGTCCTTCTTGCCCCGGGCGCCGAACAGAGAGCCGACGGTGTTTTTCATGATGTAGCCAAACTTCCGCACCTGGATGCAGCCGGTGCGGGCGGTGAGGAAGATACCGGTGCCCACCAGCAGCACCAGCATCACCGGTCCCCAGGCGAAATCGTTGAGGACCTTATTGACCAGGGTCACGATTTCCAAAACTTTTTCCATATCCCATTCTCCTCTCTTCCCACGGCCGGCCGGAAAACAAAAAAGAGCGGACCAGATGGTCCGCTCTTTCTGCATAAATAGAGGATCCTCCCCGGGACATGCTCCCAGGGGCATCTCCGTCCTTTTGCCTGAGAGTTTCGCACCTGGGTGCTTGCACCTTCGGCACCCGCGGCTGGCGCGGGCTTCTCCGGAGCGCCGTCTTCTCCCAGTTTCCGCTGCGGATCCTGGGATATTCAACCGGCTATGATGAAGTTGTTGGGTAGATTATAGACGTATCCCGGGGGCGTTGTCAAGAGACTGAACACAATTTTTTTCGAAAAAGGCGGGCATTTGCCCGCCTTTTTCTCAAAATCCCATCTCGTCGGACAGATTCTCCATCACCTGCCCCACCGTCTTCATAGCCTTGCCGGCGGTCTTTTTCATGCTGGACTTCTTCCGGGGCATCATCACCGCGCTCAGAGCGGCTCCCGCCACTACGCCCATGGTCATTCCCTTTACAAACTCGTGCTCCTTCATGCTCTCCACCTCTTTTTTCCGCGACTTTTTTTGGGGTCCCTTGTTCCCGTTTTATTATTGCCGGGAAAGGCGAAAAAAACGTTGCGAAATCCTGCCAGTTCCTTTATAATAAAATTGGACGATTAGGGGGAAAGCGGGGTAGCTGCCCCCCTTTTTTATGAAATAGAGAAAGGAGCGCACTGGGCGTGAAATACCTGATTCGACAAGGTCGGCTGGTGGACCCGGTGAGCGGGATCGGCGGCGTGATGGATATCCTCCTGGAGGGGGACAAGGTAGCCGTCATCGGCAGCGACCTCTCCGCCCCCGGGGCCCAGGTCATCGACGCGGCCGGCCTCACCGTCTGTGCCGGACTGGTGGATATGCACGTCCACCTCCGGGAGCCGGGCTTTGAGTATAAAGAGACCATTTCCTCCGGCGCCCGGGCCGGAGCCGCGGGCGGATTTACCTCCATCGCCTGTATGCCCAATACCAAGCCGGTCATCGACAGCCCCGGCGCTGTGGCCTTTGTGAAGGAAAAGGCCGCGCTGGCCCGCCGGGAGGGCGGGGCCCGGGTCTGGCCTATTGCCGCGGTGTCCAGGGGACAGAAAGGCCAGGAGGTCAACGATTATGAGGGGTTGAAGGCCGCCGGGGCGGTGGCCCTTTCCGACGACGGGGTGCCCGTTCAAAACGCTAACCTCCTCCGGGACGCCATGATCCTGGCCCACCGGCAGGGGCTCACCATCCTGTCCCACTGCGAGGACGCCGACCTGGTGCAGAACTTCGCCGTCAACGAGGGCCGGGTGTCCCGGCAGTTGCGGATCCCCGGCCGGCCCGCCATTGCCGAGGAGCTGCAGGTCATGCGGGACGCCATGCTGGCCGAGGAGACGGGGGCGGCAGTCCATATCTGCCACATCTCCACCGCCAAGTCGGTGGCCATCGTCCGGCGGTATAAGAAGAAGGGGGTCCAGATCACCTGTGAGACCTGCCCCCAGTACTTTACCTTTACCGAGGAGGAGGTCCTTCAGCAGGGCTCCCTGGCCCGGGTGAATCCCCCCCTGCGGACCTCTGCCGACGTAGAGGCCATTATCGAGGGGCTCAAGGATGGTACCATCGACGCCATCGCCACTGACCATGCCCCACACTCCGCTGAGGAGAAGGCCCGGTCCCTCACCGAGGCCCCCAGCGGCATGGTCGGCCTAGAGACCGCCCTGGCCGCCACTCTCACCGCCCTCTACCACACCGGGGAGATGAGTCTTTCCGACATCCTGCGGAAAATGACCCTGAACCCCGCCTGTATCCTCCGTCTGCCCGGCGCGGGTCGGCTATCGGTGGGAGGGGAGGCCGACCTGGTCCTCTTCGACCCCGACGAGGAGTGGACGGTGGATCCGGAGCAGTTCCGCTCCCAGGCCAGGAATACCCCCTTCGGCGGCAGGACACTGAAGGGAAGAGTCAAATATACCATTATCGGCGGAGAGGTCATATACCGCTACGGAGAGGAGGGGACCGCGCTATGAAGCAGTCCACTAAGCACATCATCTACTGGGGGGGCCTGATCGCCATCGCTCTGCTGGCCCTGGGGATGGTGAGTCTTTTTCCCGGGGAGCTCTACTATGTCTATCTGCTAGGGGTGCTTATGCTTTGGCGGGCGGCGGCCAAATATTTTGGCTTCTACCCTTTGCCCCAGACCAACCGCTATCCCCCCGCCACCCTGGCCATGGCCGATGTGCTGCTGGCCATCGTGGTCTTTGTGGTGGGCTTTTTGGTGGCCCACGCCTGAGAAAGGAGGAGCCCTATGGACAAGAAAAAGCTGGTCCTGTTCTGGGCGGTCTTCGCCGCCCTTCTCCTGGGGACCGTCGGCCTTTATTTCAGCCAGGTCCTGCACCCTGCCAACGGGATCCACTTTGTGGTGGCCCCGCTCTTCACTTGGTACGGCGTGGCCCATTGCGGGGACTTCTTCCCCTCTCTGTCCTCCCGTCCCCTGTCTGAGGGCTCCCGGGTCCTTATGGGGATCTCCTTCCTACTTTTGGGGGGCATTGAACTCTTGGCGGCCTATAACCTGTGGCTCTTTGCCACCCCTCTGGTCTTCTTCGAGCTGATCCTCCTCCTCTGGGCGCGGCAGCGGGAGCGGAAGGAATAACGCGCATCCCCATCATTTACATCAGAAAGGAATGATAGTATGTCCTTCGACCATCTGCAAAGCCTCATCAAGGCTAAGAAAAACCCCACCGTGGCGGGGCTGGACCCCAAGCCCGAGTACGTGCCCCCCCACCTGCTGAAGGAGAGCTTCCACAAGTACGGGGAGACCCTGGAGGGGGCCGCCGACGCCATCTACCAGTTCAACATGGGGCTGATGGACGCCCTGTGCGACATCGTACCCGCGGTGAAGCCCCAGTCGGCCTACTATGAGCGGCTGGGCTGGCAGGGCATGATGGTGCTGGAGCGGACCATCCGCTACGCCAAGCAGAAGGGCTTCTTCGTCATCGCCGACATCAAGCGGGGGGACATCGGCTCCACTGCTCAGGCCTACAGCGAGGCCTGGCTGGGCAAGACTCAGGTGGGACAAAGCCAGCTTACCGCCTTTGACGCCGACTGCGTCACCATCAACGGCTACATGGGCTCCGACGCCATGACCCCCTTCCTGGAGACCTGCCGGGCGGAGGACAAGTGCTTTTTCAACTTGGTGAAGACCTCCAACCCCAGCTCGGGGGAGCTCCAGGACATGGTGGCCGGGGACCGGGTGGTCTACCAAGTCATGGGGGACCTGACCCAGCGGCTGGGGAAAGAGGATATCGGCAAGTACGGCTACAGCCGGGCCGGGGCAGTAGTGGGGGCCACCTATCCCTCTGACCTGCGCTCCCTGCGCCGCCGGCTGGAGCACACCTTCTTCCTGGTCCCGGGCTACGGGGCCCAGGGGGGCACCGCCGAAGATGTGCGCTTTGCCTTTGACAAGTATGGCCGGGGAGCTATTGTCAACGCCTCCCGCTCCATCATGTGCGCCTGGCAGAAGACGGGCCGGGACGGCCAGGACTACCAGGACGCCGCCCGGGCCGCCGCCGAGGCCATGCGGGACGATATCAAGCAGTATGTGACCATCGTGTAAGGAGGTTTTTATGAACTGTCCCCACTGCGGAAAAGAGATGGTGGAGGGCCAGGTGACCTTCCCCCCGGAGCGCTTCGCCTACGAGGGCCAGCTCCAGTGGTTTGCCCCCTCGGTGGGGAACAAGCGCATCGGCCTCAGCGCCACCGAGGCCGACCTGCTCTTCGACAAGCGGGTGGTGGGCCCCGGGTGGTTCTGTCCCGACTGCGGCAAGGTCTTCTGTGAGATGACCCCCCTGCCCCAGCGGGAGGGCCTGCTGGACCTGGCGGCCCGGAAGTTAGGGGAGCTGGGAGAGAAGGCCGCGGCGGCGGAGAAGGCCCCCAAGGCCAAAAAGGGGCCGCCCCGGCCCTCTGCGGGGGAGGACCCCTGGGAGACCAAGAGCCGCCGGAAAAAGCCCGAGTGGGAGGAGTAAGGAGCACGCCTGAGAGGAGGCCTTTCCATGGCTGAACACTGTGTCCTGTGCCGGAAGGAGCTGGACCAGACAGAGACCGACACCATATCCATCGACCAGGTCCAGCGGCCCGTATGCCGCAATTGCAAGCAGTGGTACTACCGCTCCTCCCCCGAGGAGCAGAAGGACCTTCAGGAGCGGGCCCGGGTCTACCTGGACAGCCTTGTCCGGAAGATCCCTGTTGTCCTGCCCCAGCTGCTGTGTCCAAACTGTGGAGCGGCGATGGAGTGCAAGCTGACCCAGCTCTCCATCGGGGCCGATGGCGGCGGTGGGCTCAGCTCTCTGTTTTATGAGCAGTATAACGTGGACCTCTACGCCTGTCCCCAGTGCGGCAAGGTGGAGCTCTACACCGCCGGCTTCCGCAAAAAGCTGGCCCAGGCGGCCCAGGCCGAGCAGGTTCCGCCCCCGCTGGAGGCTCCCACGCCCCCGCCTCCACCCCGGCCCGACCCCCAGGCTCCCTGGGAGGAGGCCCCCAAGCCCTTCTGGAAACGGAAAAAGGACAAGCCCGAGTGGGAGGAGTGACGGGTTCTTCTCTTTTATCTTTTCTCTTCCAAAGGAGGTCCATTCTATGGCAAAACAGACCATCGGCGTGATCGCGGAGATGCGCCGCCTGAACCCCAACGCCTGGTCCATGATCTTAGATGTAGGCGATTTTGTCCGTGGCACCTTCCAGGCTCCGGGGCAGTTCGTCCATGTGCGTTGCGGCAAGTCCCGGCTGCTGCGGCGGCCCATCTCGGTGTGCTCCTGCGACCCCTCCCCGGCGGGGGACCAGCTGCGGCTGGTCTTCGAGGTCCGGGGGGAGGGGACCGCCTGGCTGGCCCGGCGGCGGCTGGGGGATCATATCGACGTCCTGGGCATGCTGGGCAACGGCTTCTCCATGACCGAAGAGGGCCGCTACCTCCTGGTGGGGGGCGGCATTGGCGTTCCTCCCATGCTGGGCTGCCTCCAGTACGCCCCCAAGCGGTGCGACGCGGTGCTGGGCTTCCGGGACGCCTTTCACGCCCTGCTCATTGACGAGTTCCACGCCCGCTGTACCAACCTTTCCATCACCACCGAGGATGGCAGTATGGGGGAGGAGGGTTTCGTCACCGGCCCTGTGGAGCGGCTTCTGAAAGAGAACCGCTATGCCGCCGTTCTTTGCTGTGGGCCCAAGCCCATGCTGAAGGCGGTGGCCGCTCTGGCGGAGCGGTATGACACCCCCTGCCAGGTGTCCCTGGAGGAGCGGATGGCCTGCGGAGTGGGGGCCTGTCTGGGCTGCGCCCTGCCTATGGCCGACGGCTCTGTGAAGCATGTGTGTAAGGATGGCCCTGTATTCTTGGCTGGGGAGGTGGATTGGAATGGTTGATCTGGGCGTCAAACTGGCTGGGGTGGCGCTGAAAAACCCGGTGACGGTGGCCTCGGGCACCTTTGGCTTCGGCCGGGAGTACGGAGAATTTTTTGACCTGTCCCAGCTGGGAGGCATCAGTGTCAAGGGACTGACCCTTCAGCCCCGGAACGGCAACCCCTCTCCCCGCATTGCCGAGACCCCCTTTGGGATGCTCAATTCAGTGGGGCTCCAAAACCCGGGCGTGGACGCCTTTATCGCCCGGGAGCTGCCCTGGCTCAAGGGGCAGGGCACTGTCATCATCGCCAACATCTCGGGCAACACCCCCGAGGAGTACGGGGAGATGTGTGAGAAACTCTCCGCCGCCGGGGTGGATATGATCGAGGTGAACATCTCCTGCCCCAACGTGAAAGCCGGAGGGCTGGCCTACGGCACCAAGCCCGAACTGGCCGCCGAGGTCACCCGGGAGGCCAAGGACCACTCCACGGTGCCCGTTATGGTGAAGCTGTCCCCCAACGTCACCGATATCACCGAGATCGCCAAAGCGGTGGAGGGGGCGGGGGCCGACGCCATCAGCCTCATCAACACCATCAGAGGCATGGTCATCGACGTGAACAGCCGCCGTCCCGTGCTGAAAATGAATACCGGGGGCCTCTCCGGTCCCGCCGTGCTGCCCATCGCGGTGCGGATGGTGTGGGAGGTCCACAGCGCCGTAAAGGTGCCCATCCTGGGCATGGGGGGCATTGCCTCCGGCCGGGACGCGGCCCAAATGTTGCTGGCGGGAGCCACCGCCGTGGCCGTGGGGGCAGCCACCTTTGCCGACCCCATGGCCCCTGTCCGGGTGCTGGAGGAGCTCTCCGCCCTCTGCGAGGGCCAGGGCCTTTCCAGCGTCACTGAGCTCACCGGGGCCATCCAGCCCTGGTGACACATTCATCAAGAAAGGGATCCTGCATCCATGACCCGAATCTATCTCATCCGCCACGCCGAGGCGGAGGGCAACCTCTACCGCCGGGTCCAAGGCTGGTACGACAGCCGCGTCACTGAGAACGGCCTGCGGCAGATCGCCGCCCTGGAGGGCCGCTTTCGGGAGATCCATCTGGACGCGGTCTACGCCAGCGACCTGCGAAGGACGCAGTGTACGGCCCAGGCGGTGACCGGGCCCAAAAACCTGACCCTGCGCATCGACCCGGGCCTTCGGGAGATCGGACTGGGGGTCTATGAGGACCTGTCCTTTGGGGATATGGAATACCACCATCCGGACAGCCAGGGGGTCTTTGCCACCTGCTCTCCCCTGTGGGACCCGGAGGGAGGGGAGACCTTTGACCAGGTCTGCCGGCGGATCACCGCCGCCTTTTTCCGCATCGCTGCCGCCCACCCGGAGCAGACGGTGGCCGTCTTCTCCCACGGCACGGCCATCCGCTGCCTCCAGGCGTCCCTCCGGGGCAAGCACCCCAGCCAGGTCCCTGAGTTGGGCCAGTGCGAGAATACCGCCGTGTCCTGTTATGACATCAAGGGCAGCCAGTTTCGCATCCTCTTTGAGAACGACGCCTCCCACCTGCCGCCGGAGATCGCTACCCTGGCCCGGCAGAAGGAGGCCTGGAAGCGGGATGGGGATCCGCTCCACGTGTGGTTCCGGCCCCTGGACATGGACCGGGACGCCCAAGTCTACTGTGAGGCCCGGCAAGAAGCCTGGCAGAGCATCCACGGTTCCCTGGCTGGCTTTGACGGCCCCGCCTTCCTAACGGAGGCCCGGGAGCACTGGCAGTGGGACCGCCGGGCGGTCCAGCGGGTCCTATGGGGGGAGAAGAGCATCGGCATCCTCCACCTGGCCACCCTCAAGCACGTGCAGGAGGCGGTGGGCTATATCCCCTTCCTCTACCTGATACCCGATTACCGCCGCCGGGGGGTAGGGGTCCAGCTCATCGGCCAGGCGGTGTCCACCTACCGGGCCATGGGCCGCCGGCGGCTGCGGCTGCACTGCGCGCCCAATAATGAGGTGGCCCAGCGGTTTTACAAGCGGTACGGCTTTGTGAAGGCGGGACAGGAGCCTGGCGCCCGGCTGCCGCTGGATGTGTTGGAGAAGGAAATTTGAAAACTCGCGGTTTCAAGTTCCGGGAATCGGCCCTCTTTTTGTCGGAACCGCTGATTTTCGATTTTCCCCGCCAACTTTCTTTACGAATTCTTTCGGGTCATATATAATAGAAACTGTTCCTTTTTGCCCGCGCCGCTGCGGCGGACGCCACTGAATGGATTGGGAGGCCGTGCCTTTGGACGCTTCAAATGTGATCTCCATGCTGGGGGCCATTGCCCTGTTCCTGTTCGGCATGTCCACCATGACCGACGGCCTGGCCCAGCTCTCCAGCGGCCGGCTGGAGAGTATTCTGGAACGGCTCACCGACAATGTGTTCAAGGGTATCCTGCTGGGCGCCCTCGTTACCGCCATCATCCACTCCTCGGCCACCACCACCGTCATGTGCGTGGGCTTTGTCAACGCCGGCATCATGAAGCTGGAGCAGACCGTGGGCATCATCATGGGGGCTAATATCGGCACCACCATCACCGCCCAGATCCTCCGGCTGGCCAGCATCGAGGGCGGCGACAATCTTTTTCTTACCCTCCTCCAGCCCTCTGTGCTGGGGCCCGTGATGGCGGTCATCGGTATCATTTTCTATATGTTCATCAAGGGCGGCAACAAAAAGAACATCGGTCAGATCCTCTTGGGATCCGGTATCCTGTTTATCGGCATGAACACCATGACCACTGCCGTGGCCCCGTTGCAGGACGAGCCCTGGCTGGCCGACCTCTTCACCGCCTTCTCCAACCCCATCCTGGGTATGGCGGTAGGCGCGGGCATCACTGCCATCCTCCAGAGCTCCACCGCCTTTACCGGCATCCTCCAGGCCCTGTCCACCACCGGGGCGGTGCGGTTCAACACCGCCATCCCCCTCATTATGGGCCAGAATATCGGCACTACCCTTACCGCCCTGCTCTCCAGCGCGGGGGCCAGCAAGAACGCCAAGCGTACCGCCCTCATCCACCTGTTTTTCAATGTGATCGGCTCGGTGTTTTTCCTGGTCGTCTTCTACGCGGGCAACGCCCTGTTCCAATTCCCCTTCTGGACCGAGGTGATGGATATGGGCAGCGTGGCCAACTTCCACCTGGTCTTCAACCTGGCCTGTACCGGCCTGCTGCTCCCCTTCCGGAAGAAGCTGGTGAACCTGGTGGAAAAGCTGGTCCCCGGCGAGACCACCTTGGAGGACGTGTCCGTGCTGGACGACCGCTTCCTCACCACCCCCTCCGTGGCCCTGGAGCGGGCCCACGACGCGGTGATCCTCATGGGAACCTATGCCCTGGACAACTACCGCCTGGCGGTGGAGTTGCTGCAGCATTACGACCCCAAAAAGCTGGAGAGGCTTAATGAGACCGAGTCTGCCTTGGACAAGATGGAAAATGCCCTGGACAATTATCTGATGAAGCTCACCGATAAGCCCCTCTCCTCCCAGGACAGCACCCAGATCTCCGAGTTGCTTCACACCCTCAGTGATTTTGAGCGGATCGGAGACTATGCGGTGAACGTCAGCGAGTGCGCCATGGCCCTCCACAATAAGGGCATCGTCTTTTCCCCCACCGCCAAGAAGGAGCTGGACGCCCTCACCAGTGCGGTGGACGAGACCATCGAAAAGGCCCTGGCCTGCTACCGCAGCCGGTCCTATGAGCTCTCCCTCCAGGTGGAGCCCCTGGAGGAGGTGGTGGACCTGATGCGGGACGACCTGCGGGCCCGGCACATCGAGCGGCTCAAGTCCGGCTCCTGCACCATCGAGTTGGGCACCCAGTTCCTGGAGTTGCTGATCAACCTGGAGCGTATCTCCGACCACTGCTCCAACGTGGCCCTGGTGATCCTCCACCAGACCGCCCCGGCCGGGGACCTGGTCCGGACGGACACCCACGCCTACACCCACGAGCTCCACCACGGCCACAACCCGGAGTTCGAGGCCATGTTTGCCCAGTGCAAGAGCAAATACTATGACCCGCTGGTGGAGGCAGAGGGGGAACTGGAAGGCGCGTTGGCAGGAGAAAAGAAATAAAAGGAAAAAAGAGGACCGCACTGTACACGGTACAGTGCGGTCTGTTTTTTTGCCATAACGGTTTTGTAATGTATGGGAGAAAAACTGATATTTCACAGGCGGACTGTCAGGAGATATGCTAAAGATACCGGCGGGATTCCCGTCAAAAATAAAGGAGGTATCGTTATGACCTGGACGCCGTTACTCGCATTTGCGGTCATCGCCGTGATCTTCGGCATCGGTGATATGATCGCGGCCAAGACCAAGGGAACTGTCTCATCCATTATTGTTGTGATCCTTGTCCTGCTTTTGTTCAGCAGCGTATTTCCTGTTCTGCCTCCGGATATCCTGGCGAAATCGGGGCTGCCCGGGATCATCTCCACCTTTGGGATGGGGCTGATCCTGGTGAACCTGGGCTCTATGCTGGACCTGAACGACCTGAAACGGGAGTGGAAGACCCTCCTGGTCTCCCTGGCGGCCGTGCTGGGCGTGGTGGCCCTGCAGATGACTTTGGGCACGGCCCTTTTCGGCAAGGAGATGGCCATGGCGGCCACCGGCCCCACCGCGGGGGCCATGGTGGCTACCATGATCCTGACCGAGGCGGCCAATACCGCCGGGCGGCCTGAGATCGCGGCCTTTGTGGCGGCCGTCATGGCCCTGCAGGTGCTTATCGGCATGCCCATCGCCTCCTTTTGCCTGCGGCAGGAGGCAAAGCGCTTTATTAACGTAGGCGGCCATCTGCGGGACGCGACGGTGGGGAAGGGTATCCAGGTGCGGTTGCTGCCCCCTACGCCGGAGCTTTTGGATAAGCCAAATATCCATTTGGCCCGGCTGGCCCTGGTGGCGGTGCTGGGAGCGTGGGTCACTTCGGTGACCGGTATCCCCACAGGCATCACCTTCCTGGTGGGCGGCATCATTTTTGGGGCCATCGGCTTTATCGAGCCCCGGGCCCTCCAGCGGGCCGGAGCGGAGCATCTGGTGATCCTGGCTACTTACTGCAGCGTGGTCACCGGGTTTGTGGGGATGAGCGTGGAGCAGTTCGGCTCTCTGCTGCTGCCGGTGTTCAGCATGCTGCTGATCGGCGCGTTGGGCGTAGTGGCGGCGGCCTCTCTGGTGGGGCGCTTTCTCCACTGGAGCCCCTGGCTGTGCGCGGCGGTGGGGATCTGTTGTATGCTGGGCTACCCCAAGACTTACGCCGTATCCATGGAGGTGGCCCAAGGGGCTGTGCAGGGAAAGAACTTCAGTAAGGAAGAGGAGGAGCGGGTGGTCCAACACCTGCTGCCCAAAATGATAGTCTCGGGCACCGTGTCGGTGAGCGTCACCTCGGTGGTGATCGCCTCTCTGGTGGCCCCCATTCTGTTTAGCTGAAGGAGGAAGAGAGATGAGCGAGCTATTGACCCAGGCAAGGGAACTTCAGGAGGAGATCATCCAAAACCGCAGGGCGGTCCACGGCTTTGCCGAGGTGGGCTTTGAACTGAGCAAGACCAGGGACTTTGTGGCCCAACGCCTCCGGGAATACGGCTATGAGCCTAAGCTGGTGGGCAGGTGCGGCCTGACGGCCTTGGCGGGCCGGCCGGGCCCCACCATCCTTCTCCGGGCGGATATGGATGCCCTGCCCATGGCGGAGGAGAGCGGAGAGGCCTTTGCCGCCGTCAACGGAAACTGCCACAGCTGTGGCCACGACTGTCATACCGCCATGCTTCTGGGGGCGGCAAAGCTACTAAAGGCGCATGAGGAGGAACTGCCCGGCCAGGTAAAGCTCATGTTCCAGCCGGCAGAGGAGCTGCTGAGTGGGGCAAGAGACATGGTGGAAAGCGGCATCCTGGAGGAGCCCAAGGTGGATGCGGCCATGTGCCTCCACATCTTTACCGGGGAGGAGTACAGCCGCACCGGCACCTTCCACTACATCCGCGGCTGTGTCAACAATTCCGGGGACGCCATCCGTATCAGGGTCCACGGGAAGGATGGCCACGGCTCCCGGCCAGAGCTGTCGGTGGACGCTATCCATATTGCCGCCCACATCGTTCTGGCCCTGGAGGAGCTGGTGGCCAGGGAGATCCCCACGGCCCAGGACGCGGTGGTCCTGGTGGGGACCATTAAGGGGGGCACCACCTGCAACAGCGTGGCGGGCTCCGCCGAGCTGGAGGTCTCAGTCCGCACCACGGGCTATGCCGAACGGAACTTCCTCTTGGGGCGGATCGAAGAGATCGCCCGGGGGATCGCCGCCACCTTCCGGGGCAGCGCAGAGGTGGAGCACTGGTACGGGGTGCCCCCGCTGGTCAATGACGACACGCTGCTGGAGAGCCTGGTGGGCTATCTGGCCGAGCTGGTGGGCTGGGGGGAGGTGCGCCCAATGCCCAAGCTCAGCAGCGGGGAGGACTTCGCCGTCATCGGGGAGCAGGTGCCTGCGGTATACCTGCGCCTGGGGGTGGGCAGCAGGGAGGAGGGCTATGACCACTTTGTCCACCACCCGGCCATGCGGGTGAACGAGGAGGCCCTGGCGGTGGGCGCGGCGGCCTATGCCCAATGCGCGGTGCGCTGGCTGGAGGACCGGGCAAAAGCTCTTTCCAAAGGGGAGCAGGCGTGATACAATAAGACAAATGAGCTCAAAGGGGGAGAGGGCATGACCCTGGAACGCCTGTGCTATTTTGTGGCTGCTGCCCAGGTGCTGAATTTTACCAAAGCGGCGGAGCAGTGCCACATTGCCCAGACGGCCATGAGCCGCCAGATGGCAATGCTGGAGGAGGAGCTGGGCTGCGCCCTGTTCCTTCGGGAGCACCGCTCGGTGGCCCTGACCGAGGCGGGCAAGCTCTTTTATGAGGGGGTGGCCCCTCTGCTGGAGCAGTACCGGCAGGTGCGGGAAAGGGTGGCCCTCCTGGGCCGGGATCAGGCGGGAGAGCTGCGGATCGGGATCGGCCATTACGAGCAGCGCTATGTCTCCAGCCTGGTGGAGGAGTTCCACCACCATTGCCCGGAGGCGGTGGTGACCATCAGCCAATATGGCTACCATGAGCTGGTGGAGCGGCTGCTGAGGGGAGAGCTGGACCTGATATTTGCCCTGCCCGTCACCGGAGAATACCTGGCGGACAAAGGGGTAGACATCTACCACATCTTTCCGACGCAGACCGGCGTGATCGCCCGGCGGGAGGATCCCATCTTGAAAAGTGGTGCGGTCAGTGGGGCGGATATGGCGGGCAGGACGGTCATCACCACCAGCGAACCGGAGGGCCCCTGTTCCCTGGCGGCCTTTTGCCAAAGGATGGCGGGCCGGAACTGGACGCTGGAGCAGGTCCTCCAGGCCAACAGCTTCTCGGCGGCCCTGCTGATGCTCCAGGCGGGCACAGGGGTCATGCTGGCCCCGATGCTGGTTCGGGGGGAGCTGCCCGACAGCCTGGACATGGTCCCCCTGCGGCCGGAGGATAGTCCGCTGGAGGATGTGGTGGCAGTGAGCCGCCCCCACAGTAAAAACCCCATGGTAAAGCGCTTTTTGGAGGGCATCACCACCTCAAAGACCTTTTCCGCCCAATGGGGGCGGCAAAGGGAAGAGGCTGGTAAACCATAAAGCAAGGGACCGGCGCGTCTGCACCGGTCCCTTCTCTTTTACCGCATGGCGTTCTTGACACCGTTGCCCACATCCCGGGCGGCGTCGCCGATGCCGCGGCCGATGTCTCCCGCCGCTTCGCCCACGCCGTCGATGGCGTCCCGGGCGATGTCACCGGCCCCCTTGGACACCGGTCCCGGGGGCCGCGGGGGGCCCGGGGGGGGGCGCCACCGCCGGGGCCGAGGGAGTGGGGTTTGCCGAGGCGGTGCTGCTGCAGGCAGCCAGCACGCCGGTGAGAGCCAGGGTCAAAGCAAGTAAGCTGAGCCTCCGCTTCATTTCCCGTTCCTCCTGCAAATAAGATCGTTGGAATCTCCATCCGGAGGATAGTATGTCCCAGAAAACCGTTTCTGTTCCAGGAAAAGAAACGGAAAAATGCAAAAAGCACTTGTACTTAGAAGAGAAATGTGGTATCCTCTTTTCATAATAAGAATGATTCCTGCTATAAAAGGAGGGGAGACCCATGGCCCGACGGCGGTATTCCAAACAGCGGGAGCTCATCTATGAGGCGGTGCTGGGCAGCAAGGAGCACCCTACAGCAGAGATGGTCTACCAGTGGCTCAAGCCCAAGAACCCGGCTTTGAGCCTGGGGACGGTATACCGGAACCTGACCCTGCTGGCCCAGGAGGGAGTTCTGGTGCGCATGCCCTTCCCGGTGGAGCGCTATGACGCTGAGACACATCCCCACAGTCATTTCCGGTGCAGGGGCTGCGGTCGGGTATTCGATCTATCCTTGGACTATGAGGCCGCTCTGGACCAGGCTGCCGCCGGCCTGATCCCCGGATTCCGGGTGGAGGGCCATGACCTGACCTTCACTGGCCTGTGCGACCAGTGCCGGGAGGAGCGGGACGGGGAGAAATAAAAGACTTGCTACACGCTTGGCTTGGGAGAGCAGACAACATTTTCTAAGGTACCCCCGACCGGACAGGGTCGGGGGAAACTTTCATCATATCTTGTTCGCTATCAGACAACGATAAAATATAAGGCAAGCGGCAAGTATAATATTAGAAAGGAAGTCAGAGTATGAAAATCACAAGTATCGATCTGATCAAACTGTTCAAGGTGCCTAGCGAGCAATGTGAGATCGGCGTGGCGGGTCCGTGGCACCCCATCATCGTCCGGGTCAACACGGATGCGGGGATCAGTGGCTACGGGGAGATCGGCCTGGCCTACGGTATTGCCCAGAGTGCGGGCCATGGAATGGGCATGGATTTCGCCCAGTGCGTCATCGGTATGGACCCCCTGAACAACGAGGCTATCTGGAACAAGCTACACCGCCAGACCTTCTGGGGCATGGGGGGCGGCGGCGTCATTATGGCGGGCATCTCCGGCATCGATATCGCCCTTTGGGACATCAAGGGCAAATACTATAATGCCCCGGTCTACAAGCTGCTGGGGGGAAAGACCAACGAGAAGCTGCGCACCTATGCCAGCCAGCTCCAGTTCGACTGGGGTCTGGTGGCCCGGAACCTGTCCAAGCCGGAGGACTACGCCGAGGCCACCCGAAAGGCCATGGCCGACGGCTATGACTGTGTGAAGGTGGACCCCATTGCCTACGACGAAAACGGGGTGTGGTACGGCAGGAACAACCGGGGCATCCTTCAGCAGGACCAGCTGCGGATGGCGGTGGACCGGGTGGCCGCCATGCGGGAGGCCGGCGGCCCGGACCTGGACATCATCATCGAGCTCCACGCCCTCACTGACACGAATACCTCTATCCAGCTGGGCCAGATGCTGGAGAAATTCAACTGCTTCTACTATGAGGAGCCCACATCTCCCATGAACCCGCCGCTGTTCCGGGAGATCGGGGCGAAGGTGCGTATCCCCCTGGCCACCGGCGAGCGGGTCTATAGTCGTTGGGGCTACCGCCCCTTCCTGGAGGAGCGGTTGGTCCAGGTGATCCAGCCCGATCTGTGCAACACTGGCGGGATCACTGAGGGCAAAAAGATCTGCGACATGGCCCACATCTACGACATCGGGGTCCAGGGCCACTGTTGCGGCTCCCCCATCTCCACGGCGGCCACTCTCCAGCTGGAGGCGGTCATCCCCAATTTCGTGATCCATGAGCTCCACGCCAGCGCCCTTCTGCCGGAGAATATCGCCACCTGCAAGTACAATTATGTGCCCAAGGACGGCTACTACGAGATCCCCGACCGGCCGGGCATCGGACAAGAGCTGACAGAGGAGGCCATCGCCAACAGCGATGTGGTGACCATTCAATAAGACTGTAGATATAGAGCTGCCGGGAGCGCGAAAGGGCGCTCCCGGCAGTTTTGTTTAGTCCTTTCGGAAGATGCCTGTAATAGTGTTCCAGAGGTCCCGGAACATGGCCTTGATCCGACCCCAGAAGGTGCCGGTGTCGGCCTTGGCCTGCTCTTGGGCCTGGGAGGCGTCGGACTCCTCCGCCTTGATCTCCTGGGTGCGCATCACATACTGGATGCTGGAGGGGGAGGCGTTTTTGGAGGAGGTCATGGACTGGGCGGGGGCCTTGGCATCCATGAGCAGAAGATTGTTGTCCTCCCCGGCGTGGCTGTTCCACTCGTCCTCAATGAGGCTGTTGATGGTGCCTTTGGCATCGCGGATGGTGTCGGTCTGGGACAGGCCCACCGTGGCCTTCCGCAGAACGTCGGACAGGCCGCTGAGGGAGTCCCCCATGCCACCGTCCAGCTCAGGGCCGCTGCTGCGCAGCAGGTCCTCGGCGGAGGACAGGGCGGAGGAGGTGTCGTGAAGGGTGGATTGGAGGGAGCCGGAGAGGGTCTGGACATCGGTGATGGCGGCCTGCACGTCGGGCTCATAGGTATCAAGGATGCTGTTCAGGCTGTCTACCTGGTCCAAGGCGGTGAGGGCCACCCCGGCGGTCCGGTCAGCCACGGAGCCCAGCTCGTCGGTGTTGGAGAGCAGGGAGGAACCCTCTCCCTCGTGCTCCTTCATGGTCTTCAGCAGGTCCCGGGCCAGGGCGGCCAGGCTGGCCAGGTCGTCGGTCATGCCGGCGTCGCCCACCGTCTCACACAGGTCGGCCAGGGAGCCTACCAGGTCCCCGGTGGGGCCGGTGAGGCCGGTGATGAGGCGGTTGGTCTCCCGGATCTTGCTATTGATGGCGTCCACCATGGGTGTCTTGGCGGAAAATTCCCGGTAGGCCTCGTCGGCGGCCTGGGCCTTGGCGGGGGCCTCGGCGTTCACCTTGGCATCTGCCTGTGCCTCGGCGTTGGTGAGGATGCCGCCGATGGTGGGGTCGGTGTCCCGCTGGGCCAGGAAATCCTCCAGGGAGGGCAGGGCTTCCTGGGGGGTGCCGGCGGCGACGAGAGCCTGACAGTACTGCTGGTAGGCCAGCTGATGGGCCTGGCCGTAAGCCTCCTGCCGGGCAGCGGAGATGATGAAGGTCTGGAAGGACAGCTGGTCCTCGGTCAGCTTGTTGGCGCTCAGGTAGCTCTCATAGGAGCTCCGTAGTTCCAGCACCTGCCGCATCTGGGCGGCCTCCTCTGGAGAGAGCATCCCCAGCAGGTCGGAATTTTTGATGGTGGAGATGCCCTTGGTGTCCTTGAGGGCACCCTCCAGCAGGTACAGCCGCAACTGCAGGTCTTCGGTCTCCCCCTCCAGGTCGTCCAGGTTGCGGGCCAGGCTATCGGCAATGTTGGTGGCTCTCTTGTTATAACCCTCCACATCGGCGAGCAGCTCGCTGAGGGCTTTGGTGTCCTTCTGAATGGCCTGGATGGTGGCCTGGGTCTTCTCCAGCTCGGGCCGGAGGGCTTGGGCGGAGCCGTTGAGCTGGTCCAGAGTCCCCTTCAGGTCGGTGACGGCCAGGGAGGCGGTGGAGGAATACTGGTCCAGGTTTCCCAGTTTATCGGCCAGGGAATTCAGGTCCCCCAGGGCCACATCGGTCTTGGCGTAGACCTGGTCCTTGCCATTGGAGACGTTCTGCCGGGCCCCGTTGAGCCGGTCCAGGCCGCTGGCGGCGGCGTTCATGCTGCCGGACATGCCCTCCAGGGAATTGAGGATCACATCCAGACTGTCGCTGATGGCGTGGTAGGAATCCTCCCCCTTGTCCTTGGCCTCCTTCAGCTCGGCCACCTGGTCCAGCTGCTGGAGGGTGGCGGGGACGGCCAGGAGCACCAGGCCGGAGAAGGAGAAGTCCTCGCTGCCCACCCGAATGGCGAAGTGCTGCTCCTCCCCGGGGAGAACGGCAAAGAGGACGGCCCGCAGGTTGCCCACCATCTGCACCTGGGCCCCGGGAGCCTCCAGAGAGAGGATATCGTCGTCGTTGAAGACGGCGGCGGCGGTGAGCACCAGGTTGTTCCGGGCGTACTCCGAAGCCCTGCGGTTGGGCAGCACATCCAGGTCGATTTCAAAAAGCCCCGACTTGCCCCCCAAGGTCTCGGCCAGGGCGGGGGCCCCGTTGTGCTTGTAGGACACCGAAATGGTCCAGGGGAGGTCCTCAAAGGGCTGGGTGGTCTTGCCCTCGAAGTAAAATTTCTCGGGGGCATCTTCGCTGAGGTCGAAACGGACCGTGTCCCCCTCCACCTGGGGCTGGCGGCTGTCAGTGAGGTTTACCACCTGGTCATAGACGCCGTGGTCGGTGACCGTGGTGTTGCCGTTGAGATGATAGCTCTTGACCACGCTTGCCTCGGTGAGGGCCCCGTAATAGTCCAGGGTGGCGTAATAGCTCTCGTCGCAGTTGGTGGGCAGACTGGCGGCGGAGGCGGCGGGGGAGAGGGCCCCGGTGAGCATCACCAGGGCCAGGGCCATGGCCAGGGGGCGTTTACGGTTCTTCATGGGTCTGGTTCTCCTTTCCTTGGGAAACGGTGAGGGCGGGGACGGGCGCAGCCTGGGGCAGGGCGGGCTTAGCTTCCCGCCAATGACGGCTGGTCCTGGCGATCAGGGGCTCGAAGGTCACCAGCAGGGCGGGCAGCAAAAACAGGATGCACAGGGCCGAGATAAAGGAGCCCCGGGCCAGCATCGTGCATATGCCGCTGATCAGCTCGATCTTGGAGACAAAGCTGACCCCCAGCGTGGCGCAGAAGAGCACCAGGGCGCTGGTGATGATGGAGGAATCGGCGGCGTTGGTGGCGGCCAGAATGGCCTCCCGTTTATCCAGCCCCTTTTGCAGTTCCTCCTGGAAGCGGGTGGTCATCAAAATGGCGTAGTCCACCGTGGCGCCCAACTGAACGCAGCCGATGATGGTAGGCGCCACGAAGGAGACGATGGTCCCCTGGAAGTACGGGATCCCCTGGTTGATGCAGATAGCCAGCTCGATGGCCGCCACTAGCAAGATGGGGACCGACACAGACTGGAAGGTCAGGGCGATAATAAGGAAAATGGCGATGATAGAGATGTAATTTGTCACCCGGAAGTCCACATCGGCAATGTCGATAAGGTCCTTGGTCAGCACCGCCTCTCCCGTCATCTTTGCCTCCGGGTCGTAGGATTTCAGGATGGCGTCCAGCTCCTCCACCTGCTTTCCCACTGCGTCGGAGGCTGTTTCGTAGGAGGAGTTGATCATGACGATCTGCAGTCCGTCCTGCTTGCAGATGTCCAGAATGTCCTGGGGAATGAAGAAATCCGGAATGGCGTTGGAGACGAATTTGTCAAAGGCGATCACCGCCTCGATGCCCTCCACCTGCTCCATCTTGTCCAGCATCTCTGCCATCTGGTCGTGGCGCAGGTCGTCCCGCATGACGATAAAGTGGCTGGAGGCCATGTTGAACTGGTCCTTGAGCTTGTTGGTGGCCACAATGGAGGGCATATCCTGGGGCAGGGACTCATCCAGCTTATAATAGATCTGGGCGTGGCTCTGGCCGTAGAGGGCGGGGACAAAGGCCACCAGGAAGAGGGCCACAAAGGCTTTGTTGTGCCGGACCACGAACTGATTTATACGGCTCAGGTCGGGCATGACGATCCGGTGGGTGTGCCTGCGAATAGGGCCGTCTAAGAGCAGCAGGATGGCGGGCAGCACCAGCACCACGGTGGCCACCCCCAGCACCACGCCCTTGGCCATAACGATGCCGATGTCTCGCCCCAGAAGCAGCCTCATAAAGCACAGGGCCACAAAGCCGGCCACCGTGGTCAGAGAGCTGCTGGACAGGGAGGTAAAGGCGGCCTGGATGGCCACCGCCATGGCGTCCCGGTTGTCGTCATAATTGCGGCGCTCCTCCTCATACCGATGGTAGAGGAAGATGGAGTAGTCCATGGTCACGCCCAGCTGGAGTACGGCGGCAATGGCCTGGGTGATGTAGGAGATCTCTCCCAAAAAGATGTTGGTGCCGAAGTTATAGAGAATGGCCATGCCAATGCTCAGCAGAAAGGCCACTGGCAGCAGCCAGGACTCCATGGTGGCTGCCATGACGATGAGGCTCAGCAGCACCGCAAGGCCCACGTAGAGGGGCAGTTCCTGGTCCACCAGGTCCTTGGTGTCCTTAATGACAACCGAGAAACCTGCCAAAAAGCATTTTTGGTTGCAGAGCTTTCTTACTTGGGAGATGGCCTCCATGGTCTCCTCCGACGCGCCGGGGTTATCGTACTGGACGATCATCATGGTGGCGTCCCCCGAGAAAAACATGTCCCGCAGCTCCTGGGGCAAAAAGTCCTGGGGGATCTGGATGCCGGCCGCGTTAGAGATCCACAGCGCCCCGCTGACCCCCGGCACCTTTTCAATGCTCTGGCACAGGTCGTTGGTGTAGGCGGGAGGCATATCCTCCACGATGAGCATGGTGGTGGCTGCCATGTGGAAGGGCTCCTCCAGCAGTTTCTCCCCCTGGGAGGAGTCCAGGTCGGGGGGCAGGTAGGTCAGAATGTCGTAATTGATCCGGGTGGCGGCGGCGCCGAAGAGGCACGCAACCAGCAGGACCAGGGCCACGGACAGCACCCGCTTGGGTTTCCGGGTCAGATCATGGGCTATTTTTTCCAGCAAAAGAGATCACCTCAAAGCAATGAAAACAGGGATATCAGGAACGGGAGGAGAAGTCCTCCTCCGTGGAGAAATCCGCCTCGATCACATCGGCGGAGGACCGGCGGGGGACCTTGACGGTGTAAAGGCACACCAGCAGGTTTTCTCCGCCGCTGACCATAAGGGAGGCCCCCATGAGGCGGACCAGCAGCAGGCCGCTGTCAAAGGGCCGCAGCAAGAGCACAACGCCCAGGAATGCACCGCAGATGGAGACGGCGAGGATGAGCCACCACCGCCGCATCCCGAAGTGCCGGGCATCCAAGGCGGTCTGGAGCCGCAGAACACTGTCCACCAGCAAAAAGCAGCCTATCATCAAAGGCAGGTTAGCCAGCACACTTTGGGTGCGGAAGATCAGGATGCCGCCGATGAGGATGGCCAGGATACCGACGGCCAGGTCGAATTGGAAAGCCAGCCGATAGAGGTCATCGGAAAAGTATCCCACCAGCCGGACGACGCCGTAGATCACCGAGGCGATCCCCAAGAGGATGCAGATGGTGGCGGCAGAGGTATCCGGCCGGAACAGCAGGCAGGCCCCGCCCACCACAAAGAAAGCGGAGATGCCGCCGAACAGGACCTTGACAGAGCGGATGAGACCCATAGAAAAACCTCCCTTCGTCGTTTGGTAGCCTAAAGATACTACAAGAGGAAGGCAGGCGGCAATGGACAAAAAAGGAGCGGTGTGTCAAATTGGGACATTGGGGCGAAAATGTCACCCGGGATGTTGACGAAAGAGAGAAAATTGTGTAAAGTATGCCATGGGATCAAAGGAGGGAACGCCATGTCCAACATGACCAAGCGGGAGCTGGCCGCATCTCTGAAACGCCTGCTGTGCCAAAAGCCTCTGGACAAGATCACCATCCAGGACCTGGTGAATGACGCCCAGGTGAGCCGAAAGACGTTCTACTACCATTTCCAGGATATCTACAGCCTTTTGGAGTGGGCTCTGGTGGACGAGGGCAAGCATGTCCTGGAGGACCGCAGCGCGGTGGAGGACTGGAAGCGGCGGATGTGGGATACCTTCCGGTATTTCCGGGAGAACCAGATCATGATTGGGAACATCTACCGCTCGGTGCAGAAGAATCGGGACCTCCTGGAGCGCCATGTATCCGGCCTGCTGTTGCCCCTGCTGGAGCAGCTGTTCGAGGCCCAGAGCGGTCACGAGCGGGTGGCGGAGGAGGATAAGCGGTTTCTGCTGGACCTCTATTCTTATGGCCTGGTCCAGCTGTTTCTCCACTGGATCGGCGACGGCATGAAGCCCGAACCGGAACAGATGATGGCCCGGATCGACCGGCTTTTTACCGGCAGCATGGAGGATTTCATCAAGCGGTGTGGAGAGGGATAAACAGGCCCGGGCCCTTGATGTGGGAGGCATCCGTAGCCATGAAGCCGGAGATAGAAAAAACGCCTGTAACCATTTTGGTTACAGGCGTTTTGGCGCAGTGGGAGGGATTCGAACCCTCGAGCCGGTTAAGGCTACACGATTTCCAATCGTGCTCGTTATGACCACTTCGATACCACTGCAGGTCATATATGCTGGCACCAACCAAGTTGGACAGCGAAAATTATTATACCAGATTTTTGGGATTCGTCAAGCCTTTCTGGAAAAAAACAAGGGCGATTCAGAAAAAAGAGGGTCCCGGAGCTCCACTCCGGGACCCAGAGAGTTACACGATGAACTTTTTCAGAAGACGGGATACCTCCCGTACGTCGATGGGCTTGGCGATGTGGGCGTTCATGCCGCAGTCCAAACAGCGTTTCACATCCTCTGCAAAGGCGTCGGCGGTCATGGCGATGATAGGCAGGACGCTGTCTGGCCGGTCCAGGGCTCGGATGGCCTGGGTGGCCTCGTAGCCCGTCATCACCGGCATGCGGATGTCCATGAGGATGGCGTCATAATAGCCGGGGGCGGACTGCTGGAACTTCTCCAGGCAGATCTGGCCGTTTTCCGCCCAGTCCAGCTCCAGCCCTAACTCGGCGGTGAGCAACTCGTTGGCGATCTCCCAGTTCAGGTCGTTGTCCTCCGCCAGAAGGACCCGCTTGCCCTTGAGATAGTCGAATTGGTCGTCCGGGGACTCCGCAGTGGCCGCATCTTGTTCTACAAAAGACCGGAGACCATGGTAGAGAGTGGACTTGAACAGCGGCTTGGAGATAAACCCGGTGATGCCGGCAGCCCGGGCCTCGTGCTCGATCTCGGTCCAGTCGTAGGCGGAGATGAGCAGGATGGGGACGTCGTCCCCCAGCCGGGCGTGGATCCGCCGGGCGGTCTCGATGCCGTCGATGCCGGGCAGCTTCCAGTCCAGAAGGATGATCTGGTAGGGGTCCCGGCTGCGGTAGCGCTCCCCCACCCGCTCTACGGCGGTCTCGCCGTCCAGCACCCAGTCGGCCTTAACGCCGATGGACTTCAGGGAGTCAGTGGCGCTTTCGCACAGCTGCTGGTCGTCGTCCACCACCAGCATGTTCCAGTCGGGGAGGATCATCTCGGACTCGGGAGTATCGGCCTTTTCCAAGTCCAGCACCACATGGAACTCGGAGCCCTTGCCCAGCTCGCTTTGGACGGAGATAGTACCTTCCATGGCGTCCACGATATATTTGGTGATGGCCATGCCCAGACCGGTGCCCTCGGTTTTGCGGACCCGGGTGGAGTCCTCCCGGGTAAAGGATTCAAAGATCCTGACCTGGAATTCGGGCGTCATGCCGATGCCCGTGTCGCTGACCAGAATATGGGTACGGATATAGTCCTCTCCCCTGGGGGACTCCTCCTCGTAAAGGGCCACGGAGATGCTGCCCTTGTCGGGAGTGAATTTGATGGCGTTGGACAGCAGGTTCAACAGCACCTGGTTGATGCGCACGCTGTCGCAGTAGTC
>CATJWI010000167.1 GCA_949744075.1 uncultured Eubacteriales bacterium
CGGAGACCTTTCCACAAGTTCTCACTTGTAAAAAGGACTTCCGTCCTCTTCTGGTGTCTTTCTTGCTTCTTCACGTTGTTTAATTTACAAGGTACACGCCGTTCGCCAACGCTCTGTCGTTCGCAGCGAACTTTGATAGAATACCACTCTTGTTTCTGTTTGTCAAGCGCTTTTTTAAAAAAATCCAAACTTTTTTCTTTTTCCGGCTTTTTCGAGTTAGCCAAACAGGCTGAAGCCCTTTTGGTAGAAGGGCTTCACTCCGCCAACCGCAGTTTGCCCGAAGGTTTCTTCTACCGATACTATGTCCAAATACTTTCCCATCAAATGAGGTAGGGCTGCGGCGCCCAGGGCGTCAAATATCTTCTGCCGCTCCCCCCGGAACTGCACCACCAGCAGCCAGTTGAATACGTCGCTCTGCTCCATCAGGCGCAACCATAGTTTTTGGACGCCACGTTCCTTTTTTGCGTGGGAGGCAAGGGCATCCAGCAGGGCTTGCGGGGCTTCCTTGGGCTCACCCAGGCGGACGGAGGCCCCCTTTTCCACCCGGTGCTCCGTATGGCCGGTCTTGTTCAGCTCCTTTTTCTCCTTCCAACGGGCCAGGGTCTCCCGCTCTATGATGAGGTTGTCGCTGAAGGGGTTTATTGCCAGGCCGTCGGCGCCGCCGGAGGACAGGATCATGGCGGCGTAATCGTCAAAGCTCAGGATCAGGGTCCGGGGAGGCTCTCCCTTCAGGAACGCCTCCAACCCTTCCCACCTGGACAACTCCTCCCAGTCGATAAAGGCGGGGTAAAAGGCTTTTCCGTCCCGGGCGGTGAGCATGGGGAAGGACATCTGGGAGTCCTTGCGGAAGACGGCCTGGCCCTTTTCCGTGGGCTCCGGCTCCTGGGAGAACTGGACCACGGAGAGGAAATGGGAATTTTCCACGATTTCCGCCGCCAGCTCCTCCATGATCCCGGCCATCTCTTCCCGGCTTTGGGCTCCCCGTCGGGCCGCGAACAGGGCTTTGAGCCTGGGGTTTTCCAAGGGCTTGTTCACATCTACCATCCGTCAAGGCTCCTTCCCGCTGTTTTCTCCCGTAGATAACTTTACCCCCCGGCCTTCCAACGAGACCGGGGGGTCACTTCTGGTTGGGCTCTACCAATGTTGTTTACCTCGCTTTCTATGGGATGCGCTTTGCTGAAACCTGGGACTGAGTCTTCTTCCTTTTCCGGCAGCTTACCTGAAACTCTTGTGTTGCTTCGGGCTCCTTTTCATTCGCGAACCGTCACGTCCGATGGGGCCGTCTCGCTTTCTCACATTCTGTGAGTGGTTTGGGGTCTGCGTTCTCTTGGAATCGACTGGTCCTGATCTCGCTCGGCCGGGGACCTCCGGTCCCCCTTCCAGAAAGGGTACCTCTGGTCTGGACTTCTTAGCCCATTGGATTCACCTCTTTCTTTCTGTCTGTATTGTACAATAGATTCCCGCATTTGTCAACACCTTTTTATTCAAAATTTATAAAAAATTTCTTCCCCTTCTCCTCTTCCTTTTCCTTAAACCCTATGGTATAATTAAAATGTTCGATATTTTGAGGAAGGAGGCCCTGCTATGACTGTCCAAGGACTCGCTGACGCGCTCCACCTCACCGTGTTCCACCTGGCCGACCCGGAGCAGGCGGTGACCGGCGGCTACTGCGGAGACCTGCTGAGCTGGGTCATGGGCCGGGCCCAGGCGGGCTGCGCCTGGCTCACCATCATGTCCAACGGCAATGTGGCCGCCGTGGCCTCCCTTACCGACGTTTCCTGCGTCATCCTCACCGATGGGGTCCAGCCTGACCCGGACCTACTGGCCAAAGCCAAAGGCCACGGGGTCAACCTGCTGGGCTGCGCCGGGGAGACCTACCCCGCCGCTTTGGCGGTGGCGGAGACGCTGAGGACCGGGAGATGAGGCTGGCCTTCGACCTACATATGCACTCCTGTCTCTCCCCCTGCGGGGGGAAGGACAACACCCCCGCCGACCTGGCGGCCATGTGCGCTTTGGCCGGACTTCAGGTGGCGGCTCTCACCGACCACAACACGGTGGGCAACTGCGCCGCTTTCTGTGCCGCCGCCCGGCGAAACGGGCTCTTAGGCGTGCCGGGGATGGAGCTCACCACCAGTGAGGACGTCCATGTGGTGTGTCTCTTCCCTACTATTGAGGCAGCGGAGGACTTTGGACGTTATGTCCGTAACCGGCTGCCCCCTATCCTCAACGACCCGGCCTTTTTCGGGCCCCAGGTGCTCATGGACGACGAGAGCGGGGTGCTGGGAGAGGAGACCGCCTTTCTGGCCGGGGCCACAGACATCGGCATCTACGAGGTCCACGCCCTGGTGGCCTCCTACGGCGGAGTGGCCTTTCCCGCCCACATCGACCGGCCCGCTTTCTCCCTGCTGGGCAATCTGGGGCTGTGGGACCCGGCCATGGGCTTTCCCCTAGCGGAGATCACCCCCCACTGCCCCCCTGAGCTGCTCCGGCGGCCCGATCTGGAGGGGGTGCCCCTCATCGCCAACTGCGACGCCCATTACCTGGACCAGATCCCCGACGCCCACCAGTATATGGACCTGCTCCAGGCCACCGTGCCGGAGGTACTGGAGTGGCTTCGGCGGGGCTGCCGGTGAAGGGCAACACAAAATAGGATCCTTTCAGTTTACCATATATAAGGAGTGAGTTCTCAAAATGCCCAATGTGAAAACGTCCGTCCCCTACCGGGGCACGCCGGAGCAGGAGGCCCGGCTGAGGGAGGTCATCGCCCTCCACAAGGGTCAGCCCGGCTCCACCATGCCGGTGCTCCAGGCCGCCCAGGACATCTTCGGGTATCTGCCGGAGGAGGTCCAGATCATGATCGCCGAGGGGCTGGGGATCCCCCTGTCCGAGGTCTATGGGGTGGTGTCCTTCTACACCCAGTTCAGTTTGAACCCCAAGGGCCGCTATCAGATCTCCGTGTGTCTGGGCACCGCCTGCTACGTCAAGGGGGCGGGTACCATTTTGGAGGCTGTCCAGAAAAAGTTAGGCATCGTCCCCGGGGGCATCACCCCCGACGGGAAGTTCTCTTTGGACGCCTGCCGGTGCATCGGCGCCTGCGGCCTGGCCCCCGTCATGATGATCAACGAGGACGTCTATGGCCGGCTCACCCCCGACCAGATCCCCGGCATCCTGGACAGCTACCAATGAAAGAGCTGTCGCTCCACCTGTTGGATATCGTGAAGAACTCCACCGCCGCAGGGGCCTCTCTGGTGCGGGTAGAGCTCACCGAGGCGGAGGACCACACCCTGACGGTGGTCATCGCCGACAACGGCCGGGGCATGTCCCCGGAGATGCTCGCCGCCGTCTCCGACCCCTTCACCACCACCCGGACCACCCGGAAGGTGGGGCTGGGTATCCCTCTCTACCGCCTGGCGGCGGAGCAGACGGGAGGATCGGTCACTCTGGAGAGCACAGAGGGGGTGGGCACCACGGTGACGGCGGTGTTCCACCTGGACCATTTGGACTGCGCCCCTCTGGGGGACCTGCCGGGGACAGCGGCCCTTCTCATTCAGGGCAGTCCCCAGATCGATTTCCGGTTTTCCCACGCCACGCCCCGGGGGAGCTATGTGCTGGACACCCAGGAGATGCGGGAGATGCTGGGGCCGGAGGTGCCCCTGGACGCGCCGGAGGTCTTTGCCTGGGTCACGGAGTATCTGGCCGAGCAGGAGGCCGGCATCTGAACAAAAAAATCACTGTCCGCCCAAGGGCGGGCGCGCGAAGGAGTGGAATACATTGAAGAGTCTGGAAGAATTGAAGGCCATCCGGGAGCAGATGAAGAAGCAGCTGGACGTCCGGGACCAGTCGGACAGCAATATCCGGGTGGCGGTGGGCATGGCCACCTGCGGCATTGCCGCCGGGGCCAAGCCTGTGCTGGCCGCCTTCGTCAGTGAGGTGGATAAGCGCAACCTGCGGGGCATCTCGGTGACTCAGACCGGCTGCATCGGCGTGTGCCGGCTGGAGCCCATCGTGGAGGTCTATGTCCCCGGCCAGGAGAAGGTCACATATGTCAAGGTCAAGCCCGAGATGGTGCCCACCATCGTGGCCGACCACCTGGTGAACCACCAGGTGGTGACCCGGTACACCATCGGCGCGGCGGAACAGGAGGAGAACGCATGAAGCTGATTCGCACCCATGTGATGATCTGCTGCGGCACCGGCTGTACCTCTTCCGAAAGTCCTAAGATCGCCGACGCCTTTGAGGTGGAGCTGAAGCGGGCCGACCTTCAGGACGAGGTGAAGATCGTCCGCACCGGCTGCTTCGGCCTGTGCGCCGCCGGGCCCATCGTCATGGTTCTCCCCGACGGGGCCTGCTACAGCCATGTCACCGTCAGCGATGTGCCCGAGATCGTCCGGGAGCACCTGGTGAAGGGGCGCATCGTGGACCGGCTGCTCCATCTGGAGGGGGACGAGGGCACCACCGCCACCTCCCTCAACGAGACCCAGTTCTATAAGCACCAGACCCGGATCGCCCTGCGCAACTGCGGCGTTATCGATCCCGAGTCCATCGACGAGTACATCGGCTCCGACGGATACTTGGCCTTGGGGAACATTCTGGAAAATAAGACAGACCCCCAGGAGATCGTGGACGCCATCAAGAAAAGCGGTCTACGGGGCCGGGGAGGCGCGGGTTTCTCCACGGGCATGAAGTGGCAGTTCACCAAGGACGCCCAGAGCCCCGACGGGGTCAAATATGTCTGCTGCAACGCCGACGAGGGCGACCCCGGGGCCTTTATGGACCGGTCCGTACTGGAGGGCGACCCCTTCTCCGTGCTGGAGGCCATGACCATCGCCGCCTACGCCGTGGGGGGTACCCAGGGCTACATCTATGTCCGGGCGGAGTATCCCATCGCCGTGAAGCGGCTCCAGACCGCCATTGAGCAGGCCCGGGAGTACGGGCTGCTGGGGGAGCACATCCTGGGCTCCGACTTCTCTTTTGACATCGAACTTCGCCTGGGCGCCGGCGCTTTCGTCTGCGGCGAGGAGACCGCGCTCATGACCTCCATCGAGGGACACCGGGGCGAACCCCGGCCCCGGCCGCCCTTCCCTGCGGTGAAGGGACTTTGGCAGCGGCCCACCCTACTCAATAACGTGGAGACCTACGCCAATATCACCTGGATCCTCAATAACGGCTGGGAGAAATACGCCGCCATCGGCACCGAGGGATCCAAGGGCACCAAGGTCTTTGCCCTGGGAGGCAAGATCACCAACACGGGCCTTGTCGAGATCCCCATGGGCACCACCCTGCGGACCATCGTGGAGGACATCGGCGGCGGCGTGCCCCACGGCAAGAAGTTCAAGGCCGCCCAGACCGGCGGGCCCTCCGGCGGCTGTATCCCCGCCGAGCTTATCGACACTCCTATCGACTACGACTCCCTCACCGCTATCGGCTCCATGATGGGCTCCGGCGGCCTCATCGTCATGGACGAGGACAACTGCATGGTGGACATCGCCAAGTTCTTCCTGTCCTTTATCGTGGACGAGTCCTGCGGCAAGTGTACCCCCTGCCGCATCGGCACCAAGCGGCTCTACGACCTGCTGTGCAAGATCACCGACGGCAACGGGACGTTGGAGGACATCGACACCATCGAGGAGCTTTGCTACCATTTGAAGGAGTCCTCCCTCTGTGCCCTGGGGCAGTCGGCCCCCAACCCGGTGCTGTCTACTTTGAAGTATTTCCGGGAGGAGTACATCGCCCACGTGGTGGAGAAGCGCTGCCCCGCCGGGGTATGCAAGAACCTGGTGTCCTACCACATCGTGCCCGACAAGTGCAAGGGCTGCACTCTCTGCGCCAAGAACTGCCCCGCCGACGCCATCACCGGCGCCATCCGGGCGCCCCATACCATCGACCCCAACAAGTGCATCAAGTGCGGCGTGTGTATGCATAACTGCCGCTTTGGCGCCATCGTGAAAGTGTAAGGAGGGACGGAAAGCATGGAACAGAAAATGGTCAATCTCACCATAGACAATATCCCCGTCACCGTCCCGGAAGGCACCACCGTTCTGGAGGCCGCCCGGAGCGCCGGCATCAAGATCCCCACTCTGTGCTTCTTGAAGGGCGTCAACGAGATCGGCGCCTGCCGCATCTGCGTGGTGGAGGTGAAGGGGGCCCGGAGCCTCATGGCCTCCTGCGTCTATCCTGTCAGCGAGGGGATGGAGGTCTTTACCAACACCCCCAAGGTCCGTCACTCCCGGCAGCTGACGCTGGAGCTCATCTTGTCCAACCACCGGATGGACTGCCTCACTTGCTCCCGCAACGCCCACTGCGAGCTGCGGCAGCTGGCCTCCGACCTGGGCATCGACGCGGTGCGCTACGCCAACGACCAGCTGCCTCCCCAGCTGGAGACCACCGCCCTCCACCTGGTGCGGGACAACTCCAAGTGCATCCTCTGCCGCCGGTGTACCGCCATGTGCCGGAACATCCAGAAGGCGGGGGTCATCGGGCCCAACGACCGGGGCTTTGCCACCCACATCGGCTGCGCCTTTGACCGGGACCTGGCGGAGGTGGACTGCATCTCCTGCGGACAGTGCATCGTGGCCTGCCCCACCGGGGCTTTGGCCGAGCAGGACCACACCGCCAAGGTGCTGGAGGCCCTTCACGATCCCAGCAAGCATGTGGTGGTGGGTCCCGCTCCCTCCGTCCGGGCCACTCTGGGCGAGTGCTTCGGCATGCCTGTGGGCACCAATGTAGAGGGCAAGATGGTCACCGCCCTGAAGCGGCTGGGCTTCGACAAGGTCTTCGACGTGGACACCGCCGCCGACTTTACCATCATGGAGGAGGGCACTGAGTTCATCCACCGCCTTCAGAACGGCGGGCCCCTGCCCCTTATCACCTCCTGCTCCCCGGGCTGGATCCGGTACTGCGAGCAGCACGCCCCCCAGTTCCTGCCCAACCTGTCCTCCTGCAAATCCCCCCAGCAGATGTTCGGCGCGCTGGTGAAGAGCTATTATGCTGAGCAGGCGGGCATCGACCCCAAGGATATCTTCGTGGTGTCCATCATGCCCTGCACCGCAAAAAAGTACGAGGTCCAGCGGGAGGAGCAGAGGATGCAGAACGGCTGTATGCCCGTGGACGTATCCCTCACCACCCGGGAGCTGGCCCGGATGATCACCCAGGCGGGCATGATGTTCGACCACCTGCCCGAGGGGGAGTTCGACCCCATGCTGGGCATCTCCACCGGCGCAGCCACCATCTTCGGCGCCTCGGGCGGCGTTATGGAGGCGGCCCTGCGCACCGTGGCCGAAGTCCTCACCGGCAAGGAGCTGGAGCATGTGGACTTCACGGAGGTCCGGGGTATGGAGGGGGTCAAGGAGGCCACCTACGAGATCGCCGGGCGCACTGTGAAGGTCTGCGCCGCCTCCGGCCTCACCAATGTGCAGGCGGTGCTGGATGGTTTGGCCGACGGCAGCCTCCACTATGATTTCATCGAGTTCATGGCCTGCCCCGGCGGCTGCGTCAACGGCGGCGGGCAGCCCCTCCACTCCTCGGACACCCGGTCCTTTACCGACCTGGCGGGGCTCCGGGCCAAGGCCCTCTACGACCAGGACGCAGGCCAGACCTACCGGAAGAGCCACGAGAATCCGGTGGTGAAGAAGGTCTACGCCGAGTACCTGGGGGAGCCGGGCTCCCACAAGGCCCACGAGCTGCTCCACTGCACCTACGCGGAGCAGAAGCGCTACCGCACCGACACCTAAAAAGAAGCACAAAGGGAGGACGCTTACCGGCGTCCTCCCTTTGTGCTTCAAGTGACTGAATAAGGGGAAATGAGGTTCGGCGGTGAGGTCGGCCGCCATTCAAAATGAGCGGGCTTGCTGCTAAGGCCCATTAGTTAGCTGTCGCTAACTACAGTCATAGGATACCACAGTCCCACTGCCTTGTCAACCCCTATTTTTTATTTTTCTTTCGATCGGGGCGTACAAAAAGCCCCCCAGCTCGGCGGGGGGCTTTTTCTTTACAGCTTGCTCCAATCCATTACGTCCCGGTTCTTGAGGAAATACTCGGCCCCGGAATAGACAGTGGTCAGCACGATGACCCAGACGCAGACGGTGTTCACCCATCCGGGGATGGGCAGGAACATGAGGATCAGGCAGACCATGGTGGAGGCGGTCTTCACCTTTCCCGACCAGCCCGCCGCAATGACCCGGCCGCCCTCGGCGGCGATGAGGCGCATGCCGGAGACAGCAAACTCCCGGAAGATAACGATGGCCACCGCCCAGGCGGGGATCCGGCCGTTCTCCACGAACCAGAGCATGGCGGTGACCACCAGCACCTTGTCCGCCAGAGGGTCCATAAACTTGCCGAAGTCGGTGACCATGTTCCGGCTCCGGGCGATATGGCCATCCAGCAGGTCGGTGAGGCTGGCCAGTACAAAAATGGCCAGGGCCACATACTGGCTGTTGGGGAAGCCCAGGTAGAGCACCACTAAGAAAGCGGGGATCATCAGCACCCGCAGAAGGGTCAGCTTATTGGCTAAATTCATAGGTCCTTCCCTCCAGTGGCCGCCTCATTTTCCGCATGAGGAGCGCCCATGCTTTTCTTCTTTTTCAGCCGCTTCAATAAAATACAGCCCAGACCGCCTATTATGCCGCCTCTCAGCCCTATCATAAGGAGGGACAGGCCCTCCTTTTCGTCCTTTTCATAAGCCTCCAGCACAGCTTGGGGCACAGGCAATTCACGGGTAAAGTGGATACCCTCCGCCAAAAGCCTTGTCTGCTCCCTGACCTCATCGGTGGGGGCCTCCAAGTAGGGGGAGGAGGCCCCCACGGTGATCATTCTTCCATTATATACGGTCTGATACTGGTAAGACCAGTCGTTTGATCCAGGGGGCACCAGCTCCGCCACGGCAAAAACCGCCTCTTCCCCTTCATACCAAGTGACTTCTCCCCCTACCAGCGTATAGCCCTGGCCCTCTATTTCCTCTTTTGACACCGCGGTCATGGCGTCCCGCAGTTCTTGATCGAGCAGGGCATAGTTAAAAATGGTCTCGCAGTTCTCGTTGGTATACACCACCAGTTCCAATTGATAGGTAACAGCATGGTCTACAGCGCTCAAATAGACGTTGTCTGACTCCAATATCTCATTGACCTGCTCCACTGTCAGGCCCTCACTATTCTGCGCCAGGCTTTTCGGGTCCATGTCGCGGGTCAGGACATAATAATCCCCCTCCGGCATCGTGACCTCCATGTCAAACTCCTCAAAGACATAAGACGTCTCGGCCGCTTGACCGGCCGGACTGCATGCGGAGATCATGATAACAAATGTCAGAAGGACGCCTGCCCATCTTTTCATTCTCTTCACTCCTCGATCTCGCCGGTCAGGTCGCCGTCCTCAGTGCCGGTGATGCGGACGTTTACGAACTCACCCACGGGCACAAGCCCCGCGGCGGTAAAGTACACCCGGCCGTCCACCTCCACCGAATCGGCGTAAGTGCGCCCGGCATAGCAGCCCATCTGGGGGTCGAAACCCTCGCAGAGGACCTCCATCACGGTGCCCAGACGGCTTTCGTTGTACCGGTCCAGGACGACGGATTGGATGGCCACTAGCCGCTCCACCCGTTGGGCCGCAATCTCTTCCGGGACCTGGCCAGGCATCTGGGCCGCTCGGGTGCCCTCCTCCCGGGAGTACTGGAAGACCCCGGCCCGCTCAATGCCTGTTTCGGACACAAAGGCGCACAGCTCCTCAAACTCCTCCTCCGTCTCCCCGGGCAGGCCGCAGATGAGGGAGGTGCGGAGGATGAGGCCGGGGATCTTCGCCCGCAGCTCTTCCAGCAGAGCGGTGAGACTCTCCCGGTCCCCCCAACGATTCATGGCCTTCAACAGGGTTCCGCTGCAGTGCTGGAGGGGGATGTCCAGATAGTTTACGATCTTGGGCTCCTCCGCAATGGTCCGGATGATCTCCTCATCAAAGTGGTCGGGATACAAATAGTGGAGGCGGATCCAGTGGAAGGGCAGCCTGCACAGCTCCCGCAGAAGCTGGGACAGCCGCCGCTCCCCGTAGAGGTCCTTGCCATAGGGACCGATGTCCTGGGCGATAAGGATCAACTCCTTTACGCCGCTGTCCGCCAGCTCTTTGGCCTCTTTCAGCACCGCCTCTATAGGGCGGCTGCGGTAGCGGCCCCGGAGGTAGGGGATAATGCAGAAAGCGCAGAAATTATCGCAGCCCTCGGCGATCTTTAAAAAGGCGGTGTAGCCGGGGCCGGTCATGAGGCGCTCCCCCTCCTCGGTGGTGGCA
>CATJWI010000168.1 GCA_949744075.1 uncultured Eubacteriales bacterium
GATGTAGCTGTCCCCGGCGGGGGCCAGGTGGCAAAGGTTGGGGGTCTTTCCGCTGATCTCGTTGGCGGTCTCAAAGGAGAGCTCGATGCCGCACTCGTGGGCGATGGCGGGCAGGTGGAGCATGGAGTTGGTGGAGCAGCCCAGGGCCATGTCCAGAGTCTCCGCGTTGTGAAAAGCGGCCTGGGTCATGATGTCCCGGGGCTTGATGTCCTTCTCCACCAGCTCCATGATCTTCATACCCGTGTGCTTGGCCAACCGCAGCCGGGCGGAGTAGACGGCGGGGATGGTGCCGTTGCCCCGCAAGGCCATGCCGATGCCCTCGGTGAGGCAGTTCATGGAGTTGGCGGTGTACATCCCCGAGCAGGACCCGCAGGTAGGGCAGGCGTTGTTCTCGTACTCCTCCAGCCCCTCGTCGGAGAGCTTCCCAGCCTTGTGGGCCCCCACCGCCTCGAACATATGAGACAGGCAGGTCTTCCGGCCGTCCTGCATAGTGCCCGCCATCATAGGTCCGCCGGAGCAAAAGATGGTGGGGATATTGATCCGGGCGGCGGCCATCAGCAGCCCGGGCACGTTCTTGTCACAGTTGGGGATCATCACCAACCCGTCAAACTGGTGGGCGATGGCCATGGCTTCGGTGGAGTCGGCGATGAGTTCCCGGGTCACCAGGGAGTATTTCATGCCGATGTGGCCCATGGCGATGCCGTCGCACACAGCGATGGCGGGGAACTCGATGGGGGTGCCCCCAGCCAGTCGGATGCCCGCCTTCACCGCCTCGGCGATCTTGTCCAGGTGCATATGACCCGGGACGATCTCGTTCTGGGAGCAGACCACCCCGATGAGGGGCCGGTCCAGTTCCTCCCTGGTATAGCCCAGGGCATAAAAAAGGGAGCGGTTAGGGGCGCGCTCAGCGCCCTTTGTCACATTGTCGCTTCGCATGGGGGAAGCCTCCTTGTGGGTGTAGGTTGAGCATTATTTTACTCCCTCCCGCCTGTCCCGTCAAGGGCTTCGGACGATTCTACCGCCCGTGGATTGACGCAGAAGGGGAAAAGGTGCTATGCTGGAGGGGCAAAGGAGGGATTGCCATGGAAGCCATAGACAAGGAGCGCTTCGGCGCATTTTTGACCCAGCTCCGCAAGGAGAAGAACTTGACACAACAGGAGCTGGCCGACCAGCTTTTTGTCTCCAACAAGGCTGTCAGCAAATGGGAGCGGGGCCAGAGCCTTCCGGATATCAGCCTTTTGACACCCTTGGCTCAGAGCTTGGGGGTGACGGTGGCCGAGCTTTTGCAGGGGGAGAGGATGACGGAGGAGACCCTGAATACCTGTGAAGCAAATACGCTTGTCGGAAAGGCCCTCCGGCTTTCCGAGGAGGAGCGGACAGAGAAAAGGAAGAAGCGGAAACTCTGGCGGATGGCCTGGGTGGTCTGCGCCGGGATAGCGACTCTGGAGACCGCCCTTCTGATTGCCCTGGGACAACTTACCGCCACAGAGCTGTGGGATTTTCTCCTGCTGGTGGAGGGCCTGATGCTGGGCTTTGGCGGCTATTTCTGCTTCTTCGCCAAGGACACTCTGCCCGCCTACTACGATGAAAACAAGATCAATGCCTACAACGACGGCGTTTTCCGTATGAATCTGCTGGGGGTCCGGCTCAATAACAGCAATTGGCCCCATATCGTAAACGCCGGCCGCCGCTGGATGCTGGCGGTGGCGGTGCTGTATCCGCCCGTCTATGGGCTTCTCCGCTCCCAACTGCCGGGCCAGGCCCAGCTGTTTTTGAGCCTGGCCGCCTGCCTGGGCTTTTTCCTCCCCATGTACATTGCCGGAAAGCGGAACGAGTAGGGCGGAGGCTTGCCCCCGCCGCTTCCTATTGATAACCCCTGCTATTTGTGGTACTTTGACCCCAATCATGATAAAGGAGCCCTGCCCTATGTACCGTCCTATCTGAATCGTTTCATAGCCAAGCGCAGGCGTCCCTCCGGGGCGTCCTTTGGTCATGGAATTTCAGAGAAAAGGACGGTATTTTTATGTCCAAATCAAAAAATATTCCTTTGCTATATGCCATGATCCCCCTCCAGGGTATGGTATTTTACGCTCCCAATGCCACCCTGTACCGCTAGGCGGTCGGGGTGGGCCTGGGTCAGATCGCCCTGATGGAGGGAAGCTCCCTGGCCCTGGCTTGCCTTACCCTTGCACGGACAGGGAGCATGCTCCTGTCCGTGCTGACGGTGGGGACGATCCGAATTTCCTTTAACTTGTTCCAGCTTTTGCAAAACGTGATCCAGAACCGGTCCGTCCGGACCAAGGACCGGGCCACCGCCCTCAGCGTCCACGCGGTGCTTTTTGACGGAACCACCATTTCGGCCACCCTGCTTTTTGGCTGTCTGTCGGAGGTGAGCCTGTCCGTTGCCTTCCTTCTGGGGGCGCTCCTCTGCCTGGGGGCTCTGGGACTGACGGGACTTTTAGCTAAAGAATAAAAAAGGGGCCGGCTAGGAGATGAGCCGGCCCTGCCTTTATAAATACTCCTTTTCCAGCTGTTCCCGCAGACAGTCCGTCCAGTAGGAAAATTCCGCAGGAGTCATGGACATACATTCCATGACCTCCTCCGGGCTGTCCCCCTGGGCCATGTAGTGGGCGATCTCCTTCATAGGGGAGCGGAGCTGGCCGATATAATCCCGGAAAAGAACGGTCCGCTCAAAATTTCCGCTCTGGGCCGGCAGCCAGTTGCCTGCGGGGCTGTCGCCCTCTCCTGACGGATGGTCCAGGGAGAGGCTGCTGTGGATCTGAATGTGCTGATTCCGCTGGCTGCGCAGGGCCTGGAGCTGCTCCTGGACGCAGAGGGACAAATACTTCTCCCAGCCGCAGCAGCCCTGAACACGGCGATAGCTGTTCAGAGCCTCTAAATAGGCGATCCAGGCCTCAGCCAGGCAGTCTTCGTAGTCCAAGTTCCTGCCAAAGCGGCGGACATGGTCTTTCAGCGTATCGTCAACGTGGGAAAGGCTCATGCGCTCTTCCTCTTCTGCCGGGGCGGCAGACTGGCCTTCAGGGCGGCGGCGGGAGAGGCGGCCTCCGAAGAGACCAAGCAGGCCACCCAGGCTCCGGCCTGGGGATTCCAGGCCACCTGATAGCGGGCGGGCAGGATGACCCCGGCGGCAATGAGGCTTTGGGTAAAGCGGAGGTCCTTAACACGCCCTCCCTTTGGGAAATGGTACTCCCCGGAATCGCAGGGTACCAGGGCCAGGACCCTGCGGTCCGGCTGGGCGTGGAATTGGAAGACGAGCTCTGGGCGGTGCTTGCGCATCTCATCCCGCAGCCGTTCTCCCAAGCTGATGTAGCCATTGGGATTGGCGCTGAGGGAGAAGGGATAGGTGGACGGCGGGGGCGGGGCGATCTGGTCCCATTTTGACAGATCGATCTGGAGCAATCCGGGGTTTACCATTGCGACCATCCTTTCTATCTAAAAGATGGTGCTATTATAGAGGATGGAGCCGGGAAATGATATTGACAGAGCACACATATTTTGTGGATGAGATTTGTGCAATTATTTATGGAATAAAACAATAAAAATGAAAAGAATTTGGGGTATAATAAAACCTTTTGTGAGAAATAAAGAAAGCTGAAAGCGGGGCTGAGGCAACAAAAAGGGCCGCCCCGGGGGCGGCCCTTTTGTACTTGAGAGCTTTTTAGTTGGAAGCGGTGTCCAGGTCGGTGTCGCCGCCCCAGATCATGTTCTTGCGCAGCTCTTCGCCCACGATCTCCATCTGGTGCTTCTTGAGTTGCTGACGCTTGGAGTTGAAGAAGGTCCGGCCGTTCTTGTTCTCGGCGATCCACTTGCCGGCAAAGGTGCCGTCCTGAATGTCGGAGAGGACCTTTCTCATGTTGGCCTTGATCTCCTCGTGGGGCAGGACCCGGGGACCGGAGACGTACTCGCCGAATTCGGCGGTGTCCGAGATGGAGAAGTTCATGGCCGCCACGCCGCCCTTGTTAATCAGATCAATGATGAGCTTCATCTAGATCGGAAGAGC
>CATJWI010000169.1 GCA_949744075.1 uncultured Eubacteriales bacterium
ATCTCCACCGCCGGCAAGGAGGCCAGCGGCACGGGCAACATGAAGTTCATGATGAACGGCGCCGTCACCATCGGCACCCTGGACGGAGCCAATGTGGAGATGCACCAGGTGCTGGGGGATGAGAATATCTTCCTGTGCGGCCTCAACGCCAACGAGGTGGAGGAGGCTGTCCGCCGGGGATACAGCCCCTATGAGTACTACACCCAGAACCCGGTCCTGAAGGCGGTGCTGGATCAGCTTTCGGCAGGCTTTGAGGACCATGTGAGCTATTCCGAGCTGGCCAAACTGCTCCTCTTCGGCAGCGGCGGCCCCGCGGACCAATATTTCCTGCTGGCCGACTTTGAGAGCTACCGGGCCGCCCAGGCCCTGGCCGGGGAGGCCTATCGGGACCCCAAGCGGTGGAACCGGATGAGCCTCTACAACATCGCCCGGTCGGGGATCTTTGCCGCAGACCGGTCGGTGACGGAGTATGGGGATCATATCTGGCATGTGAAGCATAAATGAGTGTTTTGAGCGCGTCCGGCTTTTCTTTGGGAAGGCCGGACGCGCTTTTCAAGTATCTTAGAGGCATTGGTAAGACGGTCCTCTGATTCACAAGCGTAAAACAGCACCCCGTAGGGCACGATACCCTCGGCCCGCCGTATGGTAGGATGCACTGGCGTTCGGACGGACGAGGTACCACGTTTAGCCCTCCTGATCTCTACATTGTGAACTGGGATTCCCAAAAGGCCGCTTTTGCTGCCAAAAGCGGCCTCTCCGACTCTCCGAAAACCACCAGGGAGGGGGACTTTCGATGCCCCCCTCCCTGGACCTACCCCTATCGACCAAAGAGAGGGTTCCCCTCCCTTTGGATTCCCACCCCGGACGTACGGGGGTTGCTATTCATGCTCCTTCTTACGACCAGTCCTGAACGCCTAAATTTGCTAAGCTATAGCTTGGGGACCTTTTCCTATGTTCTCAGATGCCGGAGGCGGGCAGTTCGGGGAGAGTCAGGGCGAACACGTCCCGCAGTTCCTCCAGCAGAAGGGGGTATTCCTCGTCCATCTCCTCGGGGAGATAGGTGATCTGCGCGCTGAGATACCAGCCCTCCTCCCTGGTGTCGGCGTAGAGCACCGCTACCCGGGCATTTAAGCCGTCCTCAGAGAAGTAGGTCACCTGCTTATAGGCTATGTCATAGCTCTCGGAGTATTGGGTGTCGTAGACCCCACTCTCGTAAAAGTCCACCCCCGCGTCCACCATGGCCTGATAGGCGGCATCCACCACGGCCCTGGCCCCTTCGGCGGAGTAGGCCATGGTCTGGGTCACCTCCATGCCGTGGGCGGCGGCGGTGACAGTGTGGCCGTCCTCAGAGTAGACCGGCTCCCCGCCATAGGGCAGGTAGGCGTCCAGGAAGGCGTCGGGACCATAGCGGTCCTCCGGGGCCTTGTAGTAGGCCACCCCCATATGCTCATAGCCCTCGTTCCGCGCAGGCTGGAAGAGAAGCTGATAGTTGTCTTCGGTGAGGGTGATCTCCACGCTCTGGAGGATAAAGGCCACCGTGCCCTGGACCTGCTCCTCCCGGTTCTTTCCGTTCTCATCAGTGACTCCAATGGTCACCAGGGTGCCGTCAGGGGCCAGCACCACCCCAGCGTACCAGCGGCGGCCGTCCTCAAAACGGATAGTGAGGATATTGTAGCCGCAGTCCTCCCTGCCGTTGGCCAGGGGCACCAGGGTCGTCCCCCCTTCAGTCCACTGGAACTGGAAGTTGGCGTACTCCAGGTCCCGGCGAGCGCCGCTGAGGGTGGCCGTCAGGGCGTCCTCAGCCCGGGCGGTATCGCAGCCGTGGAAGACCTGGACGGTATACTCCACGCCCCCGCCCCCAGGTTGGACACCGCCGCCCTCGGTAGTGTAGGTAAGGCCGTCGTAGTAGACCCCCGTATCCAGAGCCAAAAAGCTGCTGTCCACCTGGTAGCGGACCCCGCCGTGCTCATAGGCAGTGGTCTGGGCCGGGGTATAGAGGCTGGCCTGGATCTTCCCACCCGGCTCCGGCTTAGGTCCGGAGGTGGGGATCTCTCCCTCCAGCCCCAGCCCGACGAGGCCGCCCAGGCTGGCCAGAGCCAAAGTGACCACTAGGGCCACAACGCACACACCCCAGCGGTAGGGTACCGGCCCCTGACAGCTCTGGGCATTGGGGGTGGGCTGGAGTCCCAGGTAGGCCTTGGGGATGGTGACCCGCTTCCGCTTGCCGCTGTCGGTGCGGTAATCCACCTTCCAGAGCCACTTGGTCTCCTTCACCAGAATGGGGTCCTCCAAGGGGATCACCACCCGGCTCAAAGCGCTGCCGGGAAAGAGATTCCCGCTGTCTATGTCGGCAATGGCCCGGAGGACCGAGGCCCGGGCCACCTCCCGCTCCCCCGCATCCAGCCGGTCCCAGCTTAGGGCCCGGAGAGCGGCGCTCTTGGCAGTAAAGCGGTAATTCTCCATGGCGTTGAGCTGAGGAAAGAGGACCCGCCACAGCCTTCCGTCCCCGGTGTGGACATAGAGATAAGCCTCTGGCTGAAAGTGAAAAGTCATAGGCAGTACCAGGGCAAAGGTCACCAGGAAAAAGCCCACGCAGGCCCCCAGGGAGGCCAAGATCCACCGGAAGGACTCGGTGGGGATGGCCAGCAGCAGAAAGCCCAGCATCAGGAACAGCTCTGGAAACATGGCCAGCAGGGCGCTCAGCCGCAAGGGCCAGACCAGCTTTCGCTGGCCATGATAAAACTCGGTCTGGTCGGCGCTGTTGGCGGCGTTCTCCGCCCGGGCCCGCTGGGCCATCTCCTCCATAAGCTCTGGCTGGGTGTAGAGCTTCAACCCCCGGCGGCAGGTAAAGGCCCCCACCAGGGCGAAAATGATGGGGATGAGGAAAAACATCACCCCGGCCTCTAGCCAATAGGGCCAGCAGATAAAAACGGAGGTGGCCACCGAGGCCAGCAGGGACCACACCAGGATGCACCCAAAGGCGAAGCCCTCGTTCCTGGCCCCCTGGCAGAGCTTATAGCCCTTCCGGGCGGCGAAGGGGATCAGCAGGGCCAGCCAACCGGACACAAAGCCCAGCATCCCCGTGAGCACAGTGGGCACAGCGCCTATGATAGCCCCCACGAGGGAACCCAAGGCTCCCTGGAGATAGCCGCCGCCCCCGCCCTCGGGAGCCTCAGGGCCGGCGCCGGGGGTATCCCAGGGGTCCTCCTTGCCTGTTCTTCTCTTGACACCGTTCATGGGACCGTTCCTCCTGTTTCGTTCTTTTATTTCCTGCTTTTTGCGAAAGATTTGAGGATATTTTACCACAGGCGAAAGGGAAAGGGAAGAGAAAAACGGAAAAAACGACGCGGTACAATGTACCGCGCCGCTTCTCTTTTGGTCCTTACACCTCCATGATCACCGGCAGGATCATGGGATTGCGCTTGGTTTTTTTGAATAGATAATTGCTCAACTCGTCCCGCACATCTCCCTTGATGGAGTTCCAGTCCCGGCCGTTGTGGCGCTGGCTGCGGTCCAGGGTGTCCATAGCCACCTGGCGCAGCTCCTCCATGAGGGCCTCGGACTCCTTGACGTAGATAAAGCCCCGGGTGATGATGTCCGGACCGGAGAGGAGCCCGCCGTCCTCAGCGGACACCGAGCAGACCACCACAATCATGCCGTCCTCGGCCAGGTGCTTCCGGTCCCGGAGGACCACCGCGCCCACGTCGCCCACGCCGTAGCCGTCCACAAACACCCGGCCGGCGGGGACAGTGCCCGTCACCTTGATGGACTTGGGGCCCAGCTCCATAACCTTGCCGATGTCGGTGACCACGATGTTCCGGGGATCCATCCCCATCTCCTGGGCCAGGCGGGCGTGGGTCCGCAGATGGCGCTGCTCCCCGTGGACGGGGATGAAGAACTTAGGGTTCACCAGGGCGTGGATGATCTTCAGCTCATCGGCACAGGCGTGGCCCGATACGTGGAGTTCCCCCGCCCGCTCATTGACCACCTCGGCCCCCTTGCGGTAGAGCTCGTTGATCACATTGCCAATGGCGTTCTCGTTGCCCGGAATGGCGCTGGCGGAGAAGATGACCCGGTCACCGGCCTGAATCTCCACCTGGCGGTGGGTATTGAAGGCCATACGGGTCATGGCGGACATGGTCTCCCCC
>CATJWI010000170.1 GCA_949744075.1 uncultured Eubacteriales bacterium
CCGTAGGGGCGGCTATTAGCCGCCCGGCGCGTATAGAAGAGGTGATCCCCATGAAACTTTGGCTAACATCCGACAATATCAACTGGACCTCTTCCCGCTACCACTACGCGGCAGAGCAAATGCTCCTCACCCTCTTTCCCACCGAGCGTCCCGAGTACCCAGACGCCCCACCCCCCTCCCCCATGACGGAGGAGCAAAACGCTGCCATCTTCACTCTCCACCGCGGCAAGTCCTTCACCTACATGACCACCCTGCTCTTTTGGGAAAAGGAGTGGTATACCGGCGTGGTCCGCTTTCCCAACGAGGAACTGGACCAGCCCCCCGAGCAGGTCTACCACACCGTCCAGCGTGCCCTGAAGCAGTCCTTCTACAAGGCGGGCACCTCCTTCCTGGGCCATGACTTGCCCTGGGGCAGCCTCACCGGGGTCCGCCCCACCAAGCTGCCCACCCGGGCCCTTCTGGCCGGCGTCACCCCCTCCCGGGCCAAAAGGAAGCTGGAGCATACCTACCACGTCTCCCCCCTCCGCGCCCAGCTGGCCCTGGACTGCGCCCAGCATAGCGTGGCGGCCAAGAAAAGCCTCCACCCGGAAGAGGTCTCCCTTTACATTGGCATCCCCTTCTGCCCCAGCCGCTGCCTCTACTGCTCCTTCATCTCGGCGGCGGTGGATAAATGCCTGCTCCTGGTCTCCCCCTTCGTGGAGGCCCTCTGCCGGGAGATCGAGACCACCGGAAACCTCCTCCGGGACACGGGCCGCACCATCCGCACAATCTACGTGGGGGGCGGCACCCCCACCACCCTGTCGGCGGAGCAGCTGGACGCTGTCCTTACCGCCATGGAGGCTCACCTGCCCCTGGAGGCCTGCACCGAATTTACCGTAGAGGCGGGCCGTCCGGACACCATTACCCCCGAAAAGCTCCGGGTCCTCTCCGCCCACGGGATCGGCCGCATCTCAGTAAACCCCCAGTCCATGGAGGACCCCGTCCTGACGCGCATAGGCCGCCCCCACACCGGCTCGGACATCCTCCGGGCCTATGAAGCGGTCCGGGCCGCCGGTCCCTTCGCGGTGAACATGGACCTCATCGCCGGCCTCCCCGGGGACTCGGAGGAGGGCTTCGCCCGGTCCCTCCAGGCCGTCATGGACCTGGCCCCGGAAAACATCACCGTCCACACCCTGGCCCTGAAAAAGGGCTCCCGCCTCATGGAGGAGGGAGGCCAGCTCCCCTCCTCCCAAGCCGTGGAACAGATGCTGAACGACGCCTGGTCCGCCCTGGCCCAGGCGGGCTACGCCCCCTACTACCTCTACCGCCAAAAGTACATGTCCGGCTCCTTCGAAAATGTGGGCTGGACCAGGCCGGGCCATGAGAGCCTCTACAACATGGCCATGATGGAGGAACTCCACACCATCCTGGCTCTGGGGGGCGGCGGGGTCACCAAGCTGGTGTGGCCCGAAACGGGCAAAATAGAACGCCTCTCCAACCCCAAATACCCCCAGGAGTACCTGCGGGACATTGACAAACTCTGCCGGGAGAAGGAGCAGCTGCGCCCCTTCCTCCTGGAAACGAAAGGAGACTGACCCATGGCCTACCAACTTTCCGAGATCAACGAACGCATCCGCGCCGACGCCCCGGCCTTCCTGGCCGAGTGCGACGCCCACTACCACAAACGGGTGATGGCCGCCGCCGACAAGATCATGGAGCGGATGACCCAGTCCCCCATCGTCCTCCTCTCCGGCCCCTCGGGCTCAGGGAAGACCACCACCGCCCTAAAGATCGAGGAGGAGTTGGAGCGCCGGGGCATCAACACCCACACCGTCTCCCTGGACAACTACTTTAAGACCCGGGACCCCAAGACCGCCCCCCGGACCCCCGAGGGGGACTTCGACCTGGAATCCCCCCTGTGCCTGGACATGGAGCTGCTGGACGAGACCTTTACCCTCCTCAGCCGGGGCGAGGCGGTCATCATCCCCCACTTCGACTTCTCCCGCCAGATGCGGGACACCTCCCGGGGCCGGGGCCTGAAGCTGGAAAAGAACGAGATCGCCATCTTCGAGGGCATCCATGCCCTGGGCCCCGGTATCTCCGGCCCCCACCCGGAGGCCACCCGCCTCTATATCTCCGCCCGCTCCAACGTGATGGAGGACGGAGTGGTCAAGTTCAAGGGCACCTGGATGCGCCTGACGAGAAGAGCGGTGCGGGATTACAATTTCCGGGGCAACGACGTGGTGGAGACCCTGGCCATGTGGGCCAACGTCCGCCGGGGGGAAAAGCTCTACATCTCCCCCTACAAAAACACCGCCCACGTCATCGTGGACTCCTCCCTGCCCTACGAGGTCTCGGTGATGAAAAACTACGCCCTGCCCCTTCTGAAGGCGGTGCCGGAGGAAAACCAAAGGCGGGCTGAGCTGCTGGACCTCATCGCCGCCTTCGACGCCTTTGAGCCCATCGATCCCGCCCTGGTACCCAAAAATTCCCTCCTCCGGGAATTCATCGGCGGGGGAAGCTACAAGTATAAATAAGTTCCCTTCCATCATTTCAAAAAAGGAGATGCCGATCAACATGCCAGAATGTACCCACGACTGTTCCACCTGCGGCGAAAGCTGCTCTGAGCGCACCGAGGAATTTGATTTCCGGGCCAAGGCCAACCCCAACTCCAATGTAAAAAAAGTCATTGCCGTCATGTCCGGCAAGGGCGGCGTGGGCAAGAGCCTGGTCACCGCCTCCCTGGCCGCCGCCTGCCAGGCCCAGGGCAGGCAGGCCGCCGTCCTGGACGCCGACATCACCGGCCCCTCCATCCCCAAGGCCTTCGGCGTCCATGCCCGGGCCATGGGTAACGATGAGGGCATCCTCCCCGTCTCCTCCCCCTCCGGGGTCCGGCTCATGAGCCTGAACCTCCTGGTAGAGAACGAGTCCGACCCCGTGGTCTGGCGGGGCAGTCTCATCGCCGGCACTGTCAAGCAGTTCTGGTCCGACGTGCAGTGGGGGGACGTGGACTATATGTTCGTGGATATGCCTCCCGGAACGGGGGACGTGCCCCTCACCGTCTTCCAGTCCCTTCCCGTGGACGGCATTATCGTAGTCACCTCCCCCCAGGAGCTGGTGAGCATGATCGTGGAGAAGGCGGTCAAGATGGCCGAGATGATGAACGTGCCCATCCTGGGCCTCATCGAGAACTACAGCTACTTCCGCTGCCCCGACTGCGGCCAGAAGCACGAGATCTTCGGGGAGAGCCATATCAATGAGATCGCCTCCTCCCACGGCCTGAAGGTCCTGGCCCGTCTGCCCATGGATCCCGCCCTGGCCAAGGCCTGCGACGCCGGCCAGATCGAATCGGTCCGGCCCAACTACCTGGAGGACGTGGCCAAGGAGCTGTAAGCCCCCCCAATTGAAAAAAGCCCTGGGGCCCTTCCCAAAGAAGGGCCCCGGGCTTTTTCTTTTCCGCCTGCGGGGCCGGTCACGCCTCCCCGTCCCGCAGCCGCCGGACCTGCTCTAAAAGGGTGTGGGAGCTGGCGATCCCGCTCCAAAACGCGTCCACCTGGTGCTTCTGCCTCCCCGCCCGGCGGATGGCCACAAACTGGTCCCGCCCCGGATATCCCGCAGGGGCGGAGAGGAGCGCGAATTTTTCCGACAGCTCCCCCTGCAAAAAGTCGGGAACCACCCCCATCCCCATGCCTGCCTCCACCATCAGCAGCATCGACTCCAAGCTGTTGACGCAGCGGACCTCCTTCAGCGCCAGGCCCCAGAGTTCCACCTTCTTCTTCATGCCCGCCAGAGAGCAGGGCCCCTCCTCTTCACTCAGAGAGATGAGCCGCTCCCCCCGAAACCACTCCGGTAAAAACACCTTCTCTCCGGCGTGGGGGTGGTCCCGGCGCAGCACCAGGCAGAGCTTGGCGGGAAACAGCTCCTGGAGCTCCACCGGCTTGTCCGCCAAGTACTCTGCGCTGACCGGGAGGGCAAAGGCCACATCCAGCGTCCCGGACAGCAGCTGGTTGACCAGCTCCTGATATTGATGGGCGGAAATGACCACCTCCGTCTGGGGATAGGCCCCACAGAACTCCTTCACCAGAGTGGAGACAAACCGGCCCTCGTACTGCCCAATGCCGATGTGCAGCTCTCCGCCGATGGCCTGCCCCACCCTCCGGGTCTCCGCCAAGGTCTTGTCGTAGAGGACCAGCAGCGGCCCAATGCCCTCCAAAAACCGCTCCCCCGCCGGGGTGAGCCCCACCGTCCGGTTGTTCCGCTCCAGCAGCCGGCACCCCAGTTCCTCCTCCAGGGTGGCGATCTGGCGGCTCACGGCGGTCTGGGCCATGTGGAGCTCCGCCGCCGCCCGGGTAAAGCTCATGTGCCTGGTCACCGCCGCGAAGCACCGCAGCCGTTCTATGGTCATGCTCCATCCCTCCTTGCCCCAGGTCTTTTTTTCAGTATATCATGGGAAGCCGTCCTTTGAAAAGGCCCGGCGGACTTGCCGCCGGGCCCCCTTTTTATTTCTGGTGCTCCTCCAGCCACCGCAGGGCGCACTGGACATAGGCCGCCGCCCCGACGGGGAGGGCCTCCTCATCCACCCGCATCTTGGGGTGGTGCAACCCGTTTTCGTGCCCCTCCTGAGGGCTTCCCACCCCCAGGTTAAAGTAAACGCTGGGCACCCGCTGGGCTACCATGGCGAAATCCTCTCCGCCCCCCAGCTTTTCCACGGCCTGTACATTTCCGGGCAAGATCTCCTCCAGGTAGGACGCCATCTCCTCCAGCAGCGCCCCGTCATTCTCCAGGGGCGGGATGCCGCCATACATGGCCTCTACCTCCGCCTGGCCACGGAATGTGGCGGCCACGGACTGGGCCACCTCCTCCACCCGCTTGAGCAGGAAATTCCGGTGCTGGGTACTGTCGGTGCGGATGGAGACCTCCAGGGCGGCGGTCCCCGGCACGCTGTTGCAGGAGGTGCCCCCCTCGATGCGGCCCACCAGCACGATGCTGTCCTGCTTCATGGGCAGCTCGTGAGCGGTGAGCTCCTCCAGGGCCAGGACGATGTGGGCAGCGATGTGGATGGCGTCCACCCCCTTCTCCGGCATGGACCCGTGGGCGTCTTTCCCCTGGACCCGGATGCGCAGGGCGTCCCCGGAGTTGGTGACGCACCCCTTGACGCAAAAGAGTCCTCCGCTGCGGCTGAACTCCTGCCCCGACATGATGTGCAGGGCCAGGGCCGCGTCCACCTTGGGGTTCTCCAGGATCCCGTGGTCGATCATATCGTTGGCCCCGGAAAGCAGCTCCTCGGCGGGCTGGAACATGAATTTCACCGTGCCCTTCAGCTCCCCCTCCCGCTCCTTCAGGAGCTTGGCGGCGGCCAGCAGCATGGCGGTGTGGCAGTCGTGGCCGCAGGAGTGGCAGTTTCCATTGACGGCGGCAAAGGGTTCCCCGCTCTCCTCCGCCATGGGCAGGGCGTCCATGTCCGCCCGGAGCAGCAGGGCGGGCCCAGGCTTTCCCACCAGGCAGGTAATACCCATTTTCCCCACCTTTTGGGGCTGATAGCCGTACTCGGTCAGCTTTTCAAACACATAGGCGTAGGTCTGGGGCAGGTCGAAGCCCACCTCAGCGAAGCCGTGGATGGCCCTCCGGTCCTGGATGAGCTCCGGGGCCAGGGCCTTGGCGTCTGTCAATACGTTTTTCATCTGCGTTCCTCCTCAGCCGAAGACCACCGGGGCCACCGCTCCGGCCAGCAGCACAGAGGCGATGCTCACAGAGATGGTCCCCGCCACGATCATCTTGGGCAGCAGGTGCTGGAGCACCCGCTCCTCCTCCTCGGGGGAGAAGCCCTTGCCCTGGACCACGCCCTGGGACACCTCCATAGACACTGCGTAGGTCACGGGGTAGCCGAACATACAGGCAATGCCCACCGCCACCGATAGCCAGGGGCTCCACTTCAGGACCTTGCCTATCACGATGGAGAACAGGGCCACGCCAAAGGCCCCCAGGAGCAACAGCCCGATCACCGGCAGCAGCATTTCCCCGAACTGGGCAAAGGACATGCCCAAAAAGCTGGCGCAGACGCTGGCATAAGTGGCCAGCATCAGCAGCCCCTCTCCCCCGGCCTTCCGCACCGCGCCGGGCTCCACAAAACCCAGGGCAGTAAAGAGGATACCCGAGAGCAGGTAAGTCACTCCGGTGCTGAGCCCGGTGAGCTGGGTCACCATCATGGCCACGAAGCCCGCCAGGGCCACCCGGGCCAGATGGATGGTGGGGGTGTCCAGCAGCTTGGGGGTGGGGGGCAGGATGCGGATGCTGATCCCTTTTTCCGCCTCCCCGGCGCTCTCCAGCCTGTGGCCCCCTGCGCCGATAAAGCGGTTGGCCTCTTTCCGCAGGCAGAAGGAGGCGATGGGCAGTCCGATGAGGATCTGCAGGGCCAGCACAGCCGCCGTAAAAGCAGACAGGTCGGGCCGTCCGGCCTCGTTGGCCGCCGTGGTCAGCATCATGGAGGCTGCCATGCCGCCGGCGGTGGGGGCCATGGCCACCAGTGCCCGCTCCCGGCCGAAGACTGCAGAGCCCACGGTCATGTACAGTACGATGATCCCAACGATGCCCGCCAGGGAGACCAAAACCGTCTTCCACTCCCGCTTCAGGTCGTTGAGGTCCAGCATAGAGCCCACATTCACCAGAATGAGGGCCATTCCAAAGGTGGGGATCAAACTCATCAGGCCGGAGATATTCATCAGATCGGCCGGCAGCAGCTTTAAGCCGCCGCCCAGCACCAGGAACAACAGGATGACCACCAGCACAGAGCTGATGATGCCCTTGGTTTTCGCCGCGACGATGTCGCCCACGCCAAAGGCCAGCGCCACCACCGCGAATGCCAGGATAGGAGACCAGGTCATAAGGATCCCTCTCTTTCTTCAAAATAGAAGCCTGTTGAGGGCGCGCCCATTGCTCTGCTATAGCATGACCATAGTAGCACAGCGGCAGATTTTTGTACAACACCGCTTTCCCATGCTGCCATAACAAAAATGTTATCGCGAAAAAGAGCCCCCGGGCGGCATTCGCCCGGGGGCTCTCCTCAGCGCTCATTTCTGAAACTTTTTGCTCTCCATCACCGCCAGCTCATCGCAGCGGTTATTGAACTCGTTGTCGGCGTGTCCCTTGACCCAGTGGAGGTTGACGGCGTGGTATTCGCACAGCTCCAGCAGCCGCTGCCACAGGTCGGGATTCAATGCGGGCTTCTTGTCCGCCTTCACCCACCCCTTGGCCCGCCAGGTCCTGGCCCAGCCCTTCTCCAACGCGTCGATGACGTACTTGGAGTCGGAATACAGCTCCACCACGCAGGGCTCCTTCAACGCCTCCAATGCGGTGATGACCCCGGTAAGCTCCATGCGGTTATTGGTGGTATGCTCCTCCCCGCCGGAGAGCTCCTTTTTGAATTTCCCATACTGGAGGATAGCCCCCCACCCCCCAGGTCCCGGATTCCCCGAGCACGCCCCATCGGTGTATATAGTAACTGTTTTCATAGCGCCTCCCAAAAACGATCCTCCGTCCTGAAATACCTTCTCCCTCTCCAAAGCCCCGCCCCCCAGCGCCTTGAATCCCCCCATCAGATATCCTTCAAGATCTCCTTCCTCTTCTGCTCATACTCCTCTACGGTAATAAGCCTCTGGTCATAGAGCCCCTGGAGCCGCTCCAACCGCTCTTGAACGCTCTCCCCCGACTCCTCGTCGGTGATCTCCACCCCGTACCCCCGGTAGAGCCCGTCCTTACTCACCACGCCGTAAACACCGACCCCCACAAAGCAAAGGGCCATACCTGTCCACACAAACCCGAACACCCCCGCCCCCGAGGGGATGACCTCGGTGACGCCGATGGCCACAAACCCCAACGCGATCAGGGCAAAGACCCCAGAAACCACCCGGCTGAACTTCCGGTAGGCTGGGCTGGGCTTAAAGCGCAGATTCTTTCTCATGTAACGTTCCTCCTTTTTCCTCTTACCGCCGGGGAGAACGCAGGACCTCCCCCGCCTTGACCATCCCGGCCAGGGCCAGCCCGCTGAGCACCAGCCCCACCGCCGTCAATACCGCCTCCCCCATAACGGCGCAGGCAATGACCAAAGTCATCCCCACCACCGCCAGCGGGACGCATACCACCGCCAGCGCCACCGCCCCGCCCCGGCTCAGGGGCCGGGCAGGCCGTACCTCCCTCTTTTCCCGCCGCTCCCCAGTGCCGGAGCCCCGCTTCTTCCTCCTCCGGTCCCAAGGGATATAGATGGCAAAAAACCCTACGGCCACAAGGATGAGGAAGAGGGAATAGGCATGGGGGGACAGGAGCCCCAGGGTAGAGATCAGCATCCCCATCCCTCACATCTCCCCCAAGATCTGCCGCCTGCGGTTCTCGTACTCCTCCAGGGTGATCCAGTGGTGCTCCCGCTGGTATTCCAACTCGTCCAGCTGGGTGTCGATGTTGGCGTTCCGGGCGGGGGCCACCGACAAAAAGGCCCGCTGGGCCTGGAGCTGTGTGACTCTCGCCTCATACTCCTCCTCGCCGATCTCCCCGGCCTCCAAAGCCTCCTTGGCCTCCTGCAGCTGAGCGTCCAGGGCGGCCTCGGTGTCCTCGTCCTTGCTGGTAAAGAAACCCATGTGCTCTCCTCCTCGTAGGCGGGCCGGTCCCCGCCGGTGATGGGACATGGGCCGGCGTTTCCGCCGGCCCATTTTTCCTTATTCCTCCGGGGCCTCCACGGTCTCCTCCCCGTCAAGCTCCTCCTCGTGGTCGGTGCGGGCGATGGAGATGACCTTCACGCCCTCCTCCAGATTCATCAGCTTCACGCCCTGGGCCCCCCGGCTGTAGCAGTTGATGTCGGCGCAGGCCATGCGGATGATAACGCCGGCGTCGTTGATGATAAGCAGGTCGTCCTCATCGCTGACCACCTTCACCCCCACCAGGGCCCCGGTCTTTTCGGTGACCTGATAGCCCTTCATGCCGTATCCGCCCCGCTTCTGGGGCCCGTCGCCCCGGATGTACTCGTCCATCTCGGTGCGCTTGCCGTAGCCGTTCTCGCTGACGATGAGCACATAGTGCCCCCGCTTGGCCCGGGCCGCCCCGATGACGTAGTCATCCCGCCGCAGGCGGATGCCCATGACGCCGTAAGCGTCCCGGCCCATGCAGCGCACGTCCTCCTCCTTGAAGCAGATGCTCATGCCCTGGTGGGTCACCAGCAGAATGGCCTGCTCCCCGTCAGTCTCCCGGACGGCGATGAGCTCGTCGTCGGAGGCCATCGTGATGCACCGGATACCTGCCTTTCGGGCGGTAAAGAGGCTGGCCAGGGCCACCCGCTTCACGGTGCCTTTCTTGGTCACCATGGTGAGGAACCGCTCCTCCCCGGTCTGCTCCCGGTCCTGGAGGTGGATCATGGTAGTGACCTTCTCGTCGCTCTCCAGGGGCAGCACGTTGATGATAGCGGTCCCCTTGGCGGTGCGTCCCGACTCGGGAATCTGGTAGCCCTTCTTCCGGTGGACCTTGCCCTTGTTGGTAAAGAACATGATAAAGTCGTGGGTGGAGGCA
>CATJWI010000171.1 GCA_949744075.1 uncultured Eubacteriales bacterium
GCACCTCATCCTCCCCCAAAAAGGCCACAAAGGGCACCCCAATGCGGTCGGCATAGTTCATCTTGGCCTTAAACTTCTTGGGCTCGGTATAGAGCTGTGCCCGGACCCCCGCCCCCCGGCAGGCGGTGGCAAAGGCCACGGCAGGGGAGAGGTCTTCCGTCATAGGAAGCACCAGCACATCTGCCGGGGCGGTGGGCAGTTCTTCATTGAGCATCCCCTGCTCCTGAAGCACATAAAACAGCCGGGTGAGCCCAATGGAGATACCCACTCCAGGCAGTTGTTTTTCCGTATAAAATTCCGCCAAGTTATCATACCGTCCCCCGGAACACACGCTGCCCACCTCCGGGTGGTCCAAAAGCACCGTCTCATAGACGGTGCCAGTATAGTAGTCCAGCCCCCGGGCGATGGTAAGGTCCACAGCAAAGTGGTCCCCGGGCACCCCGAAGTCCCCCAGATACCGCACCACCGTCTTCAGCTCCTCCACGCCCTGGTCAAACAGTTCGTTCCTCCCCCGGAAGCCCTCCAGCGCCCCCATGGGGTCCTCCGCCTCCAAAAGGGCGAGCAGTTGTGTGGCTACATCTGTAGCTACCCTAAAATCGTCCACCAGAATAGCGGTGACCTTCTCCGGCCCGATCTTCTCCAACTTGTCGATGGTCCGCATCACGTCCTGTGCCTTGTCCTCCAGCCCCAGCAGGGCAAAAAGCCCGTTTAAGACCTTCCGGTTGTTCACCCGGATGCGGAACCGCTCCAGCCCCAGGGCGGTAAAGGTCTGGTAGATGATAGCCGGGATCTCCGCCTCGTTGATGATGTCCAGAGACCCGTCCCCGATAACGTCGATGTCCGCCTGGTAAAACTCTCGGAACCGCCCCCGCTGGGCCCGCTCCCCCCGGTAGACCTTACCGATCTGGAACCGCCGGAAGGGGAAGGAGAGCTCATTGTGGTGCAGTGCCACATACTTGGCCAGGGGCACCGTCAGATCGAAGCGCAGACTCAGATCGCTGTCCCCCTTGGTAAAGCGGTAGATCTGCTTCTCGGTCTCCCCCCCGGCCTTGGCCAGCAGTACCTCGCTGGCCTCGATGACCGGGGTGTCTAAGGGGGTAAACCCATAGCGGCTGTAAGTCTCGGCTAAAACAGCCTTCACCCGCTCGAATTGGGCCTGCTGCCGGGGCAGCAGCTCCATAAAGCCCGAAAGGGTCCTCGCCTTCACTCGTTCCATGTCACAACATCCTTTCCCATCATTCAGTGGGGACCTTGTCCCAATTTTGACAGTAGAAATAAAACGACGCTCCCGCCCCGTATTCACGGGACGAAAGCGTCAGCCTTCGTGGTGCCACCCATGTTCAGCAGCCCCAAGGGCCGCCCTCTTTCCTCCTGTTACGGGGAGGGTGCCGTGGGCGTCTCCGCCCCCGCTCCCGGGCCGTCTTTCACCAGCTCCTTGCCGCAGGGCCCTTTCAACCTGGGAGGCCCCTCTCTGTCCGGCGGTGTGCAGGTTACTCATGCCCGTTCCACACGGTGCAAACAATACTACCGCAAAAATCCTGTCCTGTCAAGCCAGGAACGGCTGCATCCCCGGCTTGACCACGTCCCGCCAGTCCAGATCGCCCCGGGCCAGGCCCAGGATAAGCATCTCGGCGGTAGCCAGGTTGGTGGCCACGGGGATGTTATACTGGTCGCACAGCCGGGTGATATAGTCCAAGTCCTGGTCCAGGTCGTGGCTCTGAGGCTCGGTAAAAAACAGGACCATGTCGATCTCATTGTAAGCGATCCGGGCGCCGATCTGCTGGCTGCCCCCATGCTCATGGGAGAGATAGAGGGTAATGGGCAATCCCGTAGCCTCTCCCACCACCCGTCCGGTGGTGGCCGTCGCACAGATGTTGTGCTTCGCCAGTATGCCTGAGTAGGCAATGCAGAACTGTACCATCAGCTCTTTCTTCCGGTCATGGCTCAAAAGCGCAATATTCAACCCCGGTCCCTTCCTTTCTCAAAAATTTTATCCCTCTTCCGGGCCTTTTACCGTATCTTCATCAGCGGTACCCTTCGCCCGTCCAGCCGCAGAGCTATATTCCGGTACCCGATGGCCGCCCCTTTATTGGCGCAGAGGATCAGGGGCACTCCCCGGTTGGCCGAGAGCATCACCTTGCTGTCCTCGGGCACCACCCCCAGCAAAGGCAGCCCCGCGGCGTCCATGGCGTCGTCAATGGTGGCGTGGAGCTTTTTCATCAGCTTGGGCTGCACCCGGTTCACCACCAGGTGGATATTGTCCACCCGCCGGGTCAGCTCTCCCACCGTCCGCTGTGCGTCCCGCAGGGCGGAGGCATCTGTGGTGGCGACCACAATGGCCCGGTCGCACCCGCACACCGCCAGCCGGAAACCTTCTCCCAGCCCGGCGGGGGCGTCCAGCAGAATGTAGTCGTACCTCTCCCGTGCCTCCTTCAGCATCCGGCGCACATCCTCCTCCGGGATGCCCTGAGGAAGGGAGAAGGGTGCGGTGAGCAAAAACAGCCCCCGGATCTCCGGGTGCTCCACCACCGCCTTTTCCAGGAGACACCGCCCCTGGACCACATCGGTGAAATCCATCAGCGCCCGGTCGGCCAGCCCCAGCGTCAGGTCCAGGTTCCGCAGCCCCACGTCCATATCCACACACAGCGTGGGATGCCCCAGCGCGGCCAGACAAGAGCCCACAGCCCCCACCAGAGAGGTCTTTCCCGTCCCCCCCTTGCCGGAGGTGACAGCGATCACAGTAGCCATGTTTGAAAAACCCCCCAAGTAAGATCATTATAGCATGGAAAGTATCCCCGTTTCAACGATTTTTTGTGGCTTTTCATAAAAAATTCGCATTTTCCTCACAGGGGCTTCTTTTTGATCTGCCCCCATCTCCGGGGCAGCCCCTTGGGCGTGGGGGAGACCTTCCCCACCGGCACCAGCCGGTGGGTGACCTCCCCGCCGGGCACCGGGTAGTCCCAGTTCTCCAACAGCTTGCCCCCCAGCCGTTTCACCGCAGCGGCCCCACTGCCCACCTCGTCGGTGCTCTCCACGCTCTTCATGGCCAGAAACACCCCGCCGGGCCTCACATAGGGCAAACACAGCTCACACAGCAGGGGAAAGGCGGCCACCGCCCGGGACACGGCCACGTCAAACCCGTCCCGAAACCCCGTCTCCAAGGCCAGCTCCTCCGCCCGGGCGTGGAGGCACCGCACTCCCTCCAGCCCCAGCTCCCGGCACACCGACTCCAGCCATGTCACCCGCTTCCCCAAACTGTCCACCAGGGCCAGGGCCAGGGAGGGCTCCAAGATCTTCAGCACCACCCCGGGAAACCCGGCCCCGGTCCCCACGTCCACCAAGGCTTTTCCCGCCAGCCAGGACCGGCATGGCCCCCCGGCTCCCCCTCCGGGGGAGCTGCCGGCGCAGCCGGCCGAGAGGGCCTCCCCCGTAGGGGACCCCTTCCAGGCCAGCACCGCCGCCGAATCCAAAAAATGCAGCCGCGCCACCTGCCCCGGCTCAGTAATCGCGGTGAGGTTCATCACCCGGTTCTGCTCCAGCAGCAGCTCTCCATACCGGCACAGCTTCTCCACTGCCCCTTCCGGAGGGGTGATCCCCATCTCCCGGAGGCCTTCGATCAATATCTCCTTCAAACCCTTCACCTCACAGCTGGCTCAGCAGATTGGGCACCGCTTGGATCAAATTCCAGATTGCCAGCCCAAAGGCGGCCCCGGCCAAAAGGACGCACACCACCGGCCCGCCCCTCCGGTACCCCTCCCGGTACCGCAAAATGACAGACCCTCCCAGCCCCGCCAAAGCGGGGGCCAGCATGATCCCGGCGATCCCGCCCAAATAGGCCCCCCGGGCCAGGGCATAGGTGGTGAGCAGCACCAAAATGACCATATACACCACTCCCACCCAGGCCCAGAGCCGCTGCATGGGCGTGGCCCACTTGATGGGCTCCTGCCGGGGCGTTTGCCCCTGCTGTTCCTGTTCCAGATCACGCTCGTCCATAAAATTACTCCTTCTTCTTCAGCAGGTCCCGGATCTCCATCAGCAGCTTCTCCTCGTTGGAGGGCTCCGGGGGCGTGGGCGGAGCCTCTGGCTCCTCCTTCTTCCGGTGGAGGGAGTTCATCCCCTTCACCAGGCAGAACACCACAAAGGCCATCACCAGGAAATTGAGGATGGCCTGGATAAAATTCCCGTAGGTGATAACGGCGCTGCCCACGCTCACAGACAAAGTGGAAAAGGTGATGGAGCCCGTAAAGACCCCCAGCAGCGGCATGATGATATCATTGATGAGGGAGGTGGTAATGGCGGAGAAGGCTCCGCCGATGATAACGCCCACCGCCATATCCATCACGTTTCCCCGGGCAATAAACTGCTTGAATTCCGCGGAAAATCCGCTCTTTTCTTTCATATCCGTCCCTCCGTTTTATTGGTCTTCTCTCCGCCCCAGCTTCAGCAAATAGGGCTTTCCATTTAAATATACCACAGCTTCTCCGTTTCGGATAGCCCCCACGTGATCAAAGAGGGGCGGAACGGCCCAATTTCCTGTCCTGTCGATGTACCCGCAGACCTGCCGTCCCCCCTCCACGGTGGCCAGCACCGCCAGTCCCCCGGAAAAGGGGTTCCCCGTCTCCCAGTTGCCCCTAAATTCCACCGGGACCTCCTCGCCGCTGCTCAGGTCCACATATCCGGTCTCTCCGCTCCGCCAGTAGGCCGCCATCCCGTCGGAGATGCGCCCTAACTTTTCATACCGGAAAGGGAGGACCTCCTCGCCCTCCCGGTCAATGACGCCATAGAGAGTGGTCCCGTCCTCCTGCCGCTGAGGGACCACCGCCAGGCCCTCACAGAACTGGAGCTCACAGCCGCTCCGCCGCTCCGCATCCCGGACAAACCGGGGCTGGATGACCATATTCCCCTCCCGGTCCACGAACCCCCACCGTCCATCTACCTCCACGGCGGCCAGTCCGCCGCAAAACTCCTTTACATCCCCATACCGGGCGGGAATGACCACCTTGCCCTGAAGATCACAGAACCCCCAAAGCCCGCTCTCCGGGTCCTGCCAGGCAATTCTCCCTTCCGCCTCCGCCAGCCGCACCCCCCGGGGCAGTTCCGAGATCAACTCCCCATCCGCCCCATAGGCCCGGCACACCGTAGTCCCCGCCTCAGTCCACTCCTCAAAAAGGAACACCCCATCATGGCGGTAGCCCACATCCCGGGCCCGCCCCCGGGGCCTCACCTGCCCTCCGTCCACCCCCACAAAGCAGGGCTCCCCCTGGGGCCCGTCGGCAAAGACAAAGCCGTCGGGGCAGAGGCTATACAAGCTGGCCCACTCCGGCTCCACCGCCCAGCTGCCCTCCGCCCTTATGAGCCCCTCCCGCCGCTCCTCCTCATCCTCCGTGCAAACATAGACATACCCCGACCCGGCCCCATAGCCGAAATCGTCCCCCTGCCGAAACCCCGGCACATACACCCGGTACCCCTCCGGCACCGGCACCTCCGTCAAACTAAAATTCTCCCACTCCATCTTAGGGGTCGGGGCAAACCGCACCCGCAGGTCCTCCCGCAGCACCCTGGCCAGCACCGCCGCCAGTTCCCCCCGGGTAAGGCTCCGCTCCCCGGCAAAGGTACCCTCTTCATCGATCCCCGTCAAGATCCCCGCCCGGCACAGCACCAGGGCCTCCACGCCGGCCGTATCGGGCAGATAGTCCACCTCATTGATGGCCTCCATCCCCAGCTCCTCTTCCCGGTCCTGGCCCCAAATGACCTCATACACCAGCTCCGCCAGCACCTGCCGCGTAGCGGGCAAAGCAAGGGCCGCCTCCGCCTCCTCCCGGGTGGTGGTCAAGAGGCTCTCCTCATCCACCTCCCAGCCCAGGCTGTCCGTCATATGCCAGCCCGCATCCAAAAACCACCCGGGCAGCAGCTCCCGCACCTCCGGTGCCTGGGCAAAAAAGTCCTCTGGGGCCTGTTCCAGCACACCGCTCCCCGTGGTCAGATATTGGTCCAACCGGGCGGACACCGCCAGCAGCTCCGCTGTGGTCAGCACTCGCCCGGGGGAAAACCGCCCCTCTCCGGTCCCGCTCATCATCCCGCTCTCCACGCACACCTCCACATAGGGCGCAAACCAGTCCCCGGGGCCTATGTCTACAAAAGCAGTCCCTTCCGCCCCTAAAGCAGGGGAGAAGACCGGCACTCCTATCACGACCGCCAAAAGCACTGCCCAAACCCGCTTCACGCTCATACCCTCTTTCCAAAAATTTTTTCTTATGGGCCCCTTTACGCCTCTGCAGCCCCCAATTGAACGGAATAGCTCAGCCCGTCCATCCAAACGATGATATGCCCCTCGGGCCAGACCTCAATGGAGTCAAAGGCGGCGGGCAATACCACCTGAAATTCCCCATCCATCAGCCCCCAGCGCCCCTCCTCCCAAAACGCGGCATAGCCGTTTTCAAACCACTGGGGCCGTTGGGGCCAAGTGTTGTAGGGGTCTATCTTATCAAAGAGAAATTCCTCTCCGGCAGGGGAGAGGTACCCCATCACCGTCTCCTCCCCCTCCCGCCGGACAAAGGGGGCCCAGCCCCCCCGAAGATAGAGGCTGTCCTCATACTGGATGGGGGTCAGCAGTGTCCCGTCGGCGGCTAAAAGCCCCCATCTCTGCTCCTCTCCGCTGCCCAGGGCCACCGAAGCCGCCCCCAGATAAAACCTCTGGGCGGAATCGAACTGGCAGGGAATGACCAGCTGCCCGCCCCGGTCGATATACCCCCAGCGCCCCTCTCCGTCCATCACCGGGGCCAGCCCCTCAGAAAAGGCCCTGGCCTCCCAATACTGAAAGGGAACGACCAACTCCCCCGTAGGATCCACATACCCCCACCGCAGCGACTCCGGGTCCTGCACACAGGCCAGCCCCTCGGAAAAGCCCCCGGTCCTGCGATACCGGGCCGGGATGACCGCCTCCCCCCGGGAGGTCCGGCAACCGTACTGGTTGGATTCCTGGCACCACAGCAGCCCTTCCCCTGCAAACTGCACGCTGCTGATCTCCCCCTCCAGGGCCCAGAGCAGCTCCCCCGAGGCGTCAAACACCCGGTATCCCTCCCCGTCCTTTTTGGCCAGGACCAGCCCGTCCGCATAGGAATACTCCAGATACCGGTACTCACAGGGCACCAGCTCCGCCCCGTCCTGCCGGACCAAGCCGTAAAAAGAGCTCCAGCCCTCCTCATCCTCCCGGGCCACCCGGTAGAGCCCCCGCTTTACGTCCAGGGGAACCACCCGGTCATACCCGCCGGCATTGTCAAAGAGCACCTCCCCCCAGTGGTCCAAAACAGTCCCATCCTCCAGGCAAAGATACCCCTCCTCCTGGGAGGCAGAGGGAGCAAAGGGCCACTCCACCTGCTCCACCGGCACTCCCAGCCCCGCCAGCACCTCCGGCAGGGGAAGGGGCTCCAGCGCAAACCGCAGCCGCAGCCCGGGCTCCGCGATCCGGGCCAGCGCCGCGGCGGCCTCGGCCCGGGTGAGTCCCCGCTCCGCGGCGAAGGTGCCATATTGGTCCACCCCCGCCAAAATGCCCGCCTCGTAAAGCTCCCGGACATAGACATAGGAGTCGGGCACATGCTCTATCTCGTTGATGGCCTCCATCTCAAGCCCCTGGGCGGCATAGCTCAACGAGGAGAAGAACCCCGCCCGGGTCACCGGCTCCTCCGGGGCACACGAGTAAAGGTTGGGGAGAAAAAAGGTGTCAAACCCCGCCTCCTTGTAGAAATAAAACAAGGCGTCCCAGGCATAGCTCCCCTCATAGGCGGAAAAGCGTTCCAACAGCCCGGCATACCGGGGCTCCCCCGGCTCCACGCCCTGTCCCATCCACACTCCGGCCAGCTCCTCCGCCGGCCCGCCCCGGGGCAGCTCTCCCCGCCCTCCCTGGGCCTGCCACATCACCCGGGCGGCCATCACCAGGGCCTCCCCGGTGCTGACGGTCCCCTCGGGAGAAAATACGCCTTCTCCCGTCCCCCGTATGAGCCCCTCCTGGACACAAACCTCCACATAGGGCGCGAACCAATCTCCCGGCGCCACATCGGTAAACTCCGCCCCCAGGGCAGGGGAGAGGGGACAAATAGTTATTATCAGCGATAAAAATACGATCAGGAATCTTTTTTTCTCCATTACAAGCCTCTCCCTTACCTCCCCAAAAACTCGATCCGGTAAATCTTCCCATCCAGCCCCACAAAGCCCCGGCCGTCAGAGGTAATGTCGCTGCACCAGCTAAAACACTCGGTGAGCCGTTGGAGGTCGGCGTTTAAATAGTATTCTCCGCCATGGTCCCACACAGTGGCAAAGCCGTTATAAAAGCAGGGGACCTCCCCATCCATGGGATACACCGTCCCATCCCAGTCCAGATAGCCATAGGAATATTCCTGCCGCTCCTCGTCCCACTCCTCCCAGCGGATAAGCCCCTTTGCCTCACAGCCCGGGCTGCACCGGGGCAGCTCCAGCCACTTATCCTGGAAGGGAAGGACCAGATTCCCCCGACCGTCGATGACCCCCCGTCGTTCCTGATCGTCCCAGAGCACGGCATAGCCGCCCTCAAAGGCTTCGGCGGCGGTCCACACCGGCTCCATGACCCAATTCCCCTGAACATCCACATACCCCCAAAGCCCGGTCTCCTCGTCCTTCCAGGGGCAAACTCCCTCATTCAGGCCCTGCCAGCTGTTGGAGGAAGTGGCCACCGTCTCGGGCAGCTCTACCACAGAGCCGTCAGGGGAGAGAAGGTACCAGGAGGTATGCCCCAACTCCCCGTCCGACCAGTGGTCACAAGCCAGAAAATGCCCGTCCCCAGTGGCC
>CATJWI010000172.1 GCA_949744075.1 uncultured Eubacteriales bacterium
AAGAAAGGCCCGGCCTTTCTTCCCTGCTTTTTCCTATTGATGTGAGGTGAGATCCCATGTACCAGGCGCTCTACCGCAAATGGCGGCCCCGTACCTTCGACGATGTGGTGGGTCAGGGTCATATCACCGAGACCCTGAAGCGGCAGGTCCGGGAGGGCCGGCTCAGCCATGCATATCTGTTCACCGGCACCCGGGGGACGGGCAAGACCTCCTGTGCCAAGATATTGGCCCGGGCGGTGAACTGCGAGCATCCGGTGGAGGGCAACCCCTGCAACGATTGTGCCGCCTGTAAGGGCATCGAGGACGGCTCAGTGATGGAGGTGCTGGAGCTGGACGCCGCCTCCAACAACGGTGTGGACCAGGTCCGGGCTCTGCGGGATGAGGCGGTCTATTCCCCCGCCGCCGTGCGCAAGCGGGTCTACATCGTGGACGAGGTCCATATGCTCACCACCGCCGCCTTTAACGCCCTGCTGAAAATTTTGGAGGAGCCCCCCGAGCACCTCATGTTCATCCTGGCCACCACCGAGCTTCACAAGGTGCCTGCCACCATCAAGTCCCGGTGCCAGCAGTTCGCCTTCAAGCGGATCTCCCCCCTGGAGATCGCCGGGCGGCTGAAGTATGTGGCGGGGGAGGAGGGTATCTCCCTGACCTCCGAGGGGGCCGCGCTCCTGGCCCGGCTGGCCGACGGAGGGATGCGGGACGCATTGTCCCTGCTGGACCAGTGCGCCACCGGCAGCACGGGCAGTCAGCTGGGAGAGACCGAGATATTGAACGCCTTGGGCCTGGCGGGGAACGTGGAGACCGCCGCCCTGATGGGAGAGATCGCCGGCAGGAACGCGGCCGCCGCCCTGGAGCGGCTGGACCGGCTCTATGCCGCCGGGAAGGACGTGGGTAGCCTGCTGGGCGAGTTGGCCTCCCTGACCCGGGACCTTCTGGTGCGGAGGACCGCGCCCCAGGGCGGGGCCGGGCTGATGACGGGAGGCTACGATGAGCAGACCCTGCGGGGCTTGGATCAGGCTCTTGCCCCCGCCCGGCTGGCCCAGGTGCTGGGGCGGCTCCAGGAGGTGTCCGCCAACCTGGGCCGCAGCGCCAACCGCCGGGTGGACGCTGAGCTGTGCCTGATCCGGCTGTGCGACGAGAGCTTAGACGATTCCGTGGCCGGGCTCAACGCCCGGGTGGCCCGACTGGAGGAGCTGGCGGTGGGCGGCGGTTTGGCCGGTCCCAGTGTGAACGCCCCGGCGCCGAAGGCGCCGCGGCCGGCCCCCAAAGCGGCCGAGCCCGTGCCCGACCAGGAGGAGCCGCCCCCTTGGGACATGGAGCCTCCCCCCCTTCCAGAGGAGGAGCCGCCGGCTCCGGCTCCGGTCCCGGCCCGGACAGAGCAAAAACCGGCCCCGGCACCGTCTGCCGCACCCCGGCAGGCGGCCCAGGTGGGAGATTTTTGGCCCGGTATGGTAGATGGGTTAAGGGGCCGGGTGCCCATGGGGGAGTATAGCTTTCTTTCCAACCCCGCCATGGTGAAGGGGACCATCGACGGTCCCCTGCTGACCCTGTGGGCCCAGAGCGATTTCGTGAAAAGCATGATCTCCAAGCCGGGGATCCTGGCCACGGTGGAAAAGGCGGCCAAGCTGCTGCCCGGAGGGCCCTACCGGGTCGTGGTGACGGTGGGCACCGCCCCGGCCCCGGCGGCTCCCGCCCCGGAGAGCCACGACAAATTAGACGACCTGCTGGCCCTTGGGGAGCAGTTCGGAGATATCATTACCGAGGAGTGATCCAGATATGGCAAAGGGATTCAACAGCCGCGGCTTCGGCGGCATGGGCGGCGGTATGAACATGAATATGATGAAGCAGGTCCAGAAGATGCAGCAGGACATGGCCAAGATGCAGGAGGAGCTGGCCACCAAGACCTATACGGCGGCCGCCGGCGGCGGTGTGGTCACCGCCGAGGTCAACGGCCAGCACCAGCTGCTGAACCTGACCATCGACCCCGAGGCGGTGGACCCGGAGGACGTGGAGATGCTCCAGGACATGGTAGTGGCCGCCGTCAATGAGGCCATGCGCACTGCCGAGGCGGACGCCGCCAGTTCCATGAAGAGCCTAACTGGGGGCCTGGGCCTTGGCTTCTGAGACGTTGAGAGAACGCCCCGCCGCTGAGGCGCTGCCGCTGGCGGTGGTGCTGGCGGTGGCGGGGGGCTTTTTGGACGCCTATACATACCTGACCCGGGGCGGCGTGTTCGCCAATGCCGAGACGGGGAATATGGTGCTGCTGGGGGTTCGCCTGCTTCAAGGGGAGTATCAAAGGGCGGCGGCCTATCTGATCCCCATTTTGGCCTTTGCCCTGGGCATCTGGGTCTCGGAGGCCATCCGCACCGCCCTGGAGAGCCGGGGAGCTCTCCGCCGCTGGCAGACGGTGCTGGGGGTGGAGATGGGAGTGATGGTCCTGGTGGCCTTCCTCCCGGAGGAGCTGAACATGCTGGCCAACTGCCTGGTGGCCTTTACCAGCGCCGTACAGATGGAGAGCTTCCGCCGGGTGGAGGGGAATCCCTTCGTCTCCACCATGTGTACCGGCAACCTGAGAAGCGGCACCGAGCAGCTCTTCCGCCGCTGGCAGACCGGGGACCGGATGGCGGGGCGGAACGCGGGGTGTTACTATGGCGTCATCGCCGCCTTTATCGCCGGGGCCGCGCTGGGGGCTCCGGTGTGCGCCGCCCTGGGGCTCCGGGCCGTTCTGGTCTGCGCGGGGCTGCTGGCGGTGTGCTTTGTGCTTTTGACAGCAGAGGAACGGAAACGGAGGGGGGAGCCGTGAGCGTGGAAGAGATCCTGCCCAACCTGTGGCGCATCCCGGTGCCCCTGCCGGGAAACCCTTTGAAGGAACTGAACAGCTACCTTATTATGGGCAAGGGGGAGAACCTGCTTATCGACACCGGCTTCCGCCGGGCAGAGTGCCGGGACGCCTTGGCCTCCGCCCTGAAGGGTCTGGGAGTCCGCTGGGAGGAGACCGACGTGGCCCTGACCCATCTCCACTCCGACCACTCCGGCCTGGCCCCCGAGTTTGTGGGGCCGGAGCGGAAGATATACAGCAGCGGGGCGGAGGTTTCCCACCTGCGGCAGAGCGAGACCTGGGGGGAGAGCTGGGGAGAGGGGTTTTCGGCCATGGGCTTTGCCGATTGGGAGGTGGCCCTGGTCCGCAGCGAGGACCCGGCCAGCTCCATGTCCCCGGTCCACTGCGAACAGTACGCCGCCGTGGAGGAGGGGGATGCCCTGACCTGCGGCGGGTACACCCTAAGGGTAGTGTCTACTCCCGGCCACACTCCGGGGCAGATCTGTTTTTACATGGAGAAGGAGAAGGTACTCTTTACCGGGGACCATGTCCTGTTTGACATCACCCCCAACATAACCAATTGGGATGACCTGCCCGACGCCTTGGGGGCCTACCTCCAGAGCTTGGACAAGATCGACCGCTTCCAGGTGGACCTGGCCCTGCCGGGGCACCGGAAGCCGGGGGAGCTGCATCGGCGGGTGGCCCAGCTGAAGGAGCACCACCGCTTCCGCCTGGAGGAGGCCCGGCAGGCCTTGAAGAGCGCTCCGGGCAGCACTGCCTATGAGTTGGCGGGGCACATGACTTGGCAGGTCCGGGGCCGGACCAGCAGCTGGGCGGATTTCCCCTTGAGCCAGAAGTGGTTCGCTGTGGGGGAGTGTCAGGCCCATCTGGACCGGCTGGACCAACTGGGAGAATTGTCCCGGTACTGGGACGGAAAAGTTTGGCGATATGAATATCGGGAAAAGGAGAATGAATAAGCATGGCGGCATCTAAAGTTTATTTTACGGATTTCCATGTGCCCGTGGGCACCAGCCAGCTGGATAAGCTCTCACGGCTCATGGAGGTGGCTGGGGCCGGGGAGATCGACTTCAACAAGAAACTGGTGTGCATCAAGATGCACTTCGGTGAGCCGGGGAACCTGAGCTTCCTGCGGCCCAACTACGCCAAGGTGGTGGCCGATTTCGTGAAGGCCCGGGGGGGCGTGCCCTTCCTGTGCGACTGCAACACCCTGTACGTAGGCCGGCGGAAGAACGCCCTGGAGCATCTGGATGCCGCCTATGAGAACGGCTTCTCTCCCCTGACCACCGGCTGCCAGGTCATCATCGGCGACGGGCTCAAGGGCACCGACGACATCGAGGTGCCCGTGGTGGGCGGAGAATACGTGAAGGCCGCCAAGATCGGCCGGGCGGTGATGGACGCCGACGTGTTCATCTCCCTCACCCACTTCAAGGGCCACGAGCAGGCCGGCTTCGGCGGCGCGGTGAAGAATGTGGGCATGGGCAGCGGCAGCCGGGCGGGCAAGATGGAACAGCACAACGCGGGCAAGCCTGTTGTGAAGGCGAAGCGCTGCGTGGGCTGCAAGGCCTGCGCCAAGCAGTGCGGCCAGGACGCTATCTCCTACGGGGAGGATAAGAAGGCGGTCATTGACCATGATAAGTGCGTGGGCTGCGGCCGCTGCCTGGGGGCCTGCAACTTTGACGCCATTATCAATCCCAGCTGGGATACCGTCCAGATGCTCAACCGCAAGATGGCGGAGTACGCCAAGGCGGTGGTGGACGGCCGGCCCTGTTTCCACATCAGCCTGGTGCGGGACATCTCCCCCAACTGTGATTGCCACGGGGAGAACGACGTGCCCATCCTGCCCGATATCGGCATGTTTGCCTCCTTCGACCCGGTGGCCCTGGACCAGGCCTGCGCCGACGCCTGCATGAAGCAGGAGCCCCTGCCTGGCAGCCAGCTGGCCCGCCGCATGGCGGAGGAGGGGTTTGTGGACCACCACGACCACTTCGAGAACACCACCGAGGGCACCGAGTGGAAGACCTGTCTGGAGCACGGCGAAAAGATCGGCCTGGGCAGCCGGGAGTATGAGCTGATCACGCTGTAAGAAGAAAGGGAGGGGATACTATGGATATCAAGGAGATCCTGCGTCATTGCGACCACACTCTGCTGAAGCAGGAGAGCACCTGGGAGCAGATCAGGGAGATCTGCGACGACGGGTTGAAGTACGACTGCGCCAGCGTCTGCATCCCCGCGGGCCACGTGAAGCAGGCCAACGACTACCTGGGGGACCGGCTGAAGGTGTGCACCGTCATCGGCTTCCCCAACGGCTACTCCACCACCGCCGTCAAGGTCTTCGAGACCGAGGACGCCATCCGCAACGGGGCCGACGAGATCGACATGGTCATCAACATCGGCTGGGCCAAAGAGGGGAGATGGGACGCTCTGCTGGAGGAGATCAAGGCGGTAAAGGCCAGCTGCCAGGGCCGGATATTGAAGGTCATCGTGGAGACCTGCCTGCTCACCGAGGCGGAGAAGATCAAGCTGTGTGAGATCGTCACGGAATCCGGGGCGGACTACATCAAGACCTCCACCGGCTTCTCCACCGCCGGGGCCACCCGGGAGGACGTGGCCCTCTTCAAGGCCCATGTTGGACCTAACGTGAAGATCAAGGCAGCAGGGGGCATCGCCACCCTCCAGGATGCCCAGGACTTCCTGGACCTGGGGGCCGAGCGGCTGGGCACCTCCCGCATCGTAAAGATGGCCAAGGGCCAGCAGGGCGAGGGATACTGAGGCGTAGAAAAGGCAAAAGGACGGCTTAGGCCGTCCTTTTCTCTGCGTGAAATCATCCCCAAAGAAGGGAAGGGTTTCAAACAGAGATTTAACAATTTTGTAAAATTTCCATTCTGTTCACAAAAACGTATTGCGCTTTTGAAAGGGACACGGTATAATAGCATTGCCCCTCCGGAAACTGCCAAAAAAGGCGTGTTCCGGAAAAAACTATGAACACAAGACAATGAAAGGAAGGTAGAACGCAATGAACAAGTCTCGTATCCTTGCCCTGCTCCTGGCCGCTGGTATGGTCATGGGCCTGGCCGCCTGCGGCGGCGGCACCACCGCTACCCCCACTCCCGAGCCTGTGGAGAGCACCGCTCCCGTGGAGAGCACCACCCCCGAGTCCGGTGAGGCCAGCATCGCCATGATCACCGACAAGGGCGACATCAACGACAAGTCCTTCAACCAGGGCACCTGGGAGGGCATCCAGGCCTACTGCAACGAAAACGGCAAGACCTGCCAGTACTACAAGCCCGTTGAGGCTACCACCGACGCCTACATTGCCATGATCGAGCAGGCCATCGGCGACGGCCACAAGATCGTGGTCACCCCTGGCTTCCTGTTTGAGGAGCCCATCTACATGGTGCAGGATAAGTATCCCGACGTGTCCTTCATCCTCATCGACGGCAACCCCCACAGCGGCGACTACAGCGACTTCAAGACCGCTGACAACACCGTGGGCATCCTCTTCTCCGAGGAGCAGGTGGGCTACCTGGCCGGCTACGCCGCCGTCAAGGACGGCTATACCAAGCTGGGCTTCCTGGGCGGCCAGGCCGTTCCCGCTGTCGTCCGTTACGGCTACGGCTTCGTCCAGGGCGCCAATGACGCCGCTGCCGAGGCCAACGAGACTGTGGACATGATGTACTACTACACCGGCGGATTCGACGCCACTCCCGAGGCTCA
>CATJWI010000173.1 GCA_949744075.1 uncultured Eubacteriales bacterium
GTCTTCCAGGCCCACGACGACGTGCTGATGATCGCCGAGGAGTCCACCGCCTGGCCCCTGGTCACCGCCCCGGTGAGCGAGGGGGGGCTGGGCTTTAACCTCAAGTGGAATATGGGCTGGATGAACGACATCCTGCACTATATCAAGCTGGACCCCTATTTCCGGCAGTACAACCACCGGGACCTCACCTTCTCCTTCATGTACGCCTTTTCGGAGAACTTCGTCCTGCCCATGAGCCACGACGAGGTGGTCCACATGAAGGGATCCCTGCTGAACAAGATCCCCGGGGAGTATCCGGAGAAGTTCGCCGGAGTCCGGGCCTTCTATACCTACATGCTCACCCATCCGGGCAAAAAGCTCATGATGATGGGCAGCGAGTTTGGCCAGTGGAACGAGTGGCACTATGAACATTCCCTGGATTGGCACCTGCTGGAGCAGAACCAGGAGAACCGGGACATGCAGGCCTTCTTCCAGGCGGCCAATGCCCTCTATCTCCGGCGCAGCGAGCTGTGGGAGATCGACTTTGACTGGCAGGGCTTCCAGTGGCTGGAGGCCGACGACAACACCGGCAACACGGTGGCCTTCCTGCGGAAGAACAAGAAGGGGGAGTTCCTGGTCATCTTGTGCAACTTCTCTCCCATTCACCGCCAAGGCTACCGGGTAGGGGTCCCCGTGGCAGGCAAGTACGAGTTGCTGCTGAACTCCGACGACGCCGCTTTCGGCGGCAGCGGGCTGGGGGACAAGGGCCTGGTTGCCAGCGAGAAGGTCCCCTGCCACGGGCAGGAGCAGTCTATCCCAGTGGACCTGCCGCCCATGGCTGGGGTGATTTACCGCTGCGCCAGGAAAAACCCGGTGCGGAAGGCCGCCGCCAAGCCCGGAAGTAAAGCAAGCAAGAAAAGGGTCAGGGGATAGTCCCCCACCGCCTTTGGAGCCCGGAGAAAGGCTCCGGCCTTGATCCCCGCGTTGGACAACCCAGACCGCCCCAGGGTCTGCTTGTTATATCCCCCGCTGTTTCCATCAACAATAGAGGTGATTTGAGAGTGAAAAAGGAATGTGTAGCCATGCTCCTGGCCGGCGGCCAGGGCAGCCGGCTCAAGGCCCTCACCAGCAAGGTGGCCAAGCCGGCAGTCCCCTTTGGGGGAAAGTACCGCATCATCGACTTCCCCCTCTCCAACTGCGTCAACTCCGGCATCGACACCGTGGGCGTGCTGACCCAGTATAAGCCCCTGGAGCTCAACGCCTACATCGGCTCTGGCCAGCCCTGGGACCTGGACGCCATGGATGGCGGTGTCCACATCCTGCCCCCCTACGTCCGGGAGGACGAGAAGGGCACCTGGTACAAGGGGACCGCCAACGCCATCTTCCAGAACATCAGCTTCATCGAGCAGTACGACCCGGAATATGTCCTCATCCTCTCGGGGGACCACATTTATAAGATGGACTACTCCCAGATGCTGGACCGGCACAAGGAGATGAACGCTGCCTGCACCATCTCGGTGCTGGAGGTCTCCATGGAGGAGGCCAGCCGCTTCGGCATCATGAACGTGGATAAAAACGACAATATCTACGAGTTTGAGGAGAAGCCCAAGCATCCCAAGAGCAACCTGGCCTCCATGGGCATTTATATCTTCACCTGGTCCAAGCTCCGGGAGTACCTGATGGCCGATGAGGCCGACGAGAAGAGCTCCAACGACTTTGGTAAGAACATCATCCCCTCCATGCTGGAGGCGGGAGAGATCATGACCGCCTACCGCTTCTCCGGCTACTGGAAGGACGTGGGCACCATCGACTCCCTCTGGGACGCCAACATGGATATGCTCTCTCCGGCCTCCGCGGGCTTCGATGTCTATGACACCGAGTGGCCCATCTACGCCCGGACCGCCGTCCGGCCCCCCCACTTTACCGGGGCGGAAGCCATCCTGACCCACTCCATCGTCACCAGCGGCTGCGAGGTCTATGGCACAGTGGAGGACTCGGTGCTCTTCCACTCGGTGACGGTGGAGGAGGGCGCCCGGGTGCGCTACTCCATCCTGATGCCCGGGGCGGTGGTCAAGAAGGGGGCCGTGGTGGAATACGCCATCGTGGCCGAGCGGGCCGTCATCGGCGAGTACGCCCATGTGGGCGGCGACAAGAGCAAGGACCCTGAGTGGGGCATCGCCGTAGTGGCCCAGGACCTGAAGGTGGGCAAAGGCGCCCTGGTCCCCCCCGGCGCCATGATCACCAGAAACGTAAAGGGGGTGAGGGCATGAACGACCTGCACGGCATCGTATTCGCATACCGGGAGAGCCCCGACCTGCGGGAGCTGGCCCAGGTGCGCAACTCCTGCTCCATCCCCTACGGCGGCCGGTACCGCTTGGTGGACTTCGCCCTGAGCAACCTAGTCAACGCCGGAGTCACCGACGTGGGCATCATCGTCCATTCCTCCTACCAGTCCCTGCTGGACCATGTGGGCTCCGGCAAGGACTGGGACCTGAGCCGCAAACGGGGCGGTCTGCGGATCCTGCCCCCTTTCAGCTACGCCAATAAGCACCACAAGGGAAACCTCTACCGGGGCCGTATGGACGCCTTGGCCGGAGTCTACTCCTATCTGAAAAACATCCGCCAGGACTATGTCCTCCTCACCTCGGGGGACTTGGCGGCCAACCTGCCCATCGCGGAGGCCTTTGAGCAGCATTTGAAGACCCGGGCGGACATCACCGCCATCACCGTCCCCACCACCATCGCTGACCCCCGGATGACCAACTATTTCACCACCGACAAGGACGGCCGGATCACCGACGTGGCCGTGGGCCCCACCGTCCCCAATGGGGAGGTGTCCCTGGAGACCTATATCATGTCCAAGTCCCTGCTGCTGGGACTGGTGGACCGGTGCGCCGCCCATGACGTGCCCTCCTTCAGCCAAGGGGTGCTGCTCAACAGCGTGGGCGGACGGATACGTTTGCAGGCCTTCCGCTTCGACGGCTATGCCGCCCGGCTCCAGACCGTCACCGGCTACTTTATGCGGAGCATGGAGCTGCTGGACCCCGCCGTCCGCGCCTCCCTCTTCCGCACTGACCGGCCCATCAAGACCAAGGACCAGTCCAACCCCTCTACTTACTACGGCCCAGAGGCCCAGTCCACCAACTCGCTCATCTCCGACGGCTGCATCATTGAGGGCACGGTGGTCAACTCCATCCTGGCCCGCGGCGTCCGGGTGGAGAAGGGCGCCCGGGTGGAGAACTGTATCCTGATGCAGCGCTCCACCGTCCAGTCCGACGCGGTGCTGCGCTATGTTATCGCAGACAAAAACGTCCGGGTCTGCCAGGGCCGCATGCTAATGGGGCACGGGACGTATCCGTTAGTGATCGCCAAAAACGAAGTGGTCTGAGCCCCCGCGGCCCAGGGGCCGTTTCCCAGCTCCAACGGAAAGGAGACCGTTATGAATATTCTGTTTGCCTCTTCTGAGGTAGCCCCCTTTATCAAGACCGGCGGCCTGGCCGATGTGGCCGGGTCCCTGCCCCAGGCTCTGGCCAAGCTGGGGCACGACGTGCGGGTCATCCTCCCCCTCTATGAGCGGATCGGGGAGGACTGGCGCAGCCAGATGACTTTCCTGCAGTGCTACCATATCCATCTGGCCTGGCGGACCCCCTACTGCGGCGTCTTTGAGCTGAAGCGGGACGGGGTGACCTATTACTTCATCGACAATGAATACTACTTTAAGCGGTATGACATCTACGGCCACTATGACGACGCCGAGCGCTTCGCCTTCTTTTCCCGGGCCGTCATCGAGACTCCGGGACACCTGGGCTTTTCCCCCGACGTGATCCACTGCAACGACTGGCAGACCGCCCTGGTTCCTATCTACCTGCTAGACGAGCGGCAGCGGGTGCCCGAGCTTATGGGGGCCAAGAGCGTCTTCACCATTCACAATATCGAGTACCAAGGCCGCTACGGCCGGGACCTGCTGGTGGACCTCTTCGGCCTGCCCGACAGCTATTTCCACGAGGGGATGCTGGCCTACTACGGGGACGTGAACCTGATGAAGGGGGCCATTCACGCCGCCGACTACGTCACCACCGTCTCCCCCTCCTACGCCCAGGAGCTCCACTATGGCTTCTATGCCCACGGCCTGGAGGGGGTGGTGGCCGCCAACGACCACAAGCTCCGGGGCATCCTCAACGGCATCGATGTGGACCGCTATGACCCCTGGCATGACAAGGGTCTCACCAAGCTATACAACGCCAAGCAGCTCAAGGGCAAGAAGGACTGTAAGGCCGCCCTCCAGGAGATGGTAGGGCTGGAAAAGGACCCCAGCTGCCCCATCGTGGCCTGTGTCTCCCGGCTGGTGAGCCACAAGGGCTTCGACTTGGTGGTGGACGCCATCCAGGATATCATGGCCACCGGTGCCCAGATGGTGGTGCTTGGCACCGGGGACTGGCGGTATGAGGAGGCCTTCCGTGGCGCCGCCTGGCAGTATCCCGGCCGGTTCTCCGCCCAAATCATGTACTCAGACGCCCTCTCCACCGCCATCTACGGCGGCGCCGACCTGTTCCTCATGCCCTCGGTGGCCGAGCCCTGCGGGCTTTCCCAGATGATCGCCATGCGCTACGGCACCCTGCCCCTGGTCCGGGAGACCGGCGGGCTCCGGGACTCAGTAAAGCCCTGGAACCAGTTTACCGGGGAGGGCACCGGCTTCACCTTTGCCAATATCGACAAGGGGGATATGATGTGGGTGCTCCGCCAGGCGGTGGACCTATACCGGGAGGACCCCGGAGCCTGGAAGGCCCTCCAGAAGAACGCCATGACCGCCGACTTCTCTTGGAACGTCTCGGCCAAACAGTATGCCGAGGTATACGGCTGGGTCACCGGGAAGTGATCTTTCAAAGCACACAGCGGCAAAATGCCCTGGGCCTATGGAGTTTCATAGGTCCAGGGCGTTTTTCTGCGTCGTCACCGTACTGCACCCCACTCCACCATCTGCCGGAAATATTCTATGGTGAACCGCCGGAATTGCCGCACCGGCTCGGGCTGATAGGCCTCCGGCTTCCAGGACAGCACCAGGTGGAGGGAGGGAAAGGGGTCCAGGATGGACAGCTCGCAAATATTCTGCTTGTCCACGTCCCGCAGGGTAAACTCCGGCAGGATGGCAAGCCCCAGCCTCCGCTCCACCAGGTTGCGGATCATCAGGGGATCGTCGCTGTAAATGCAGCGACGCACATGGATCTGAAAGGCCTCCAGCGCCTGGTCGATAATGGCACCGATAAACCGGTTGGGGGCAATGCCGATAAAGGTCTCCCCCTCGATCCGCTTCAGCTCCACGGCCCCCTCCCCCGCCAGGGGGTGGTCCTTGGGCAGCAGGATACGGAAGGGGTCCTCCAGCAAAACGGCACTGGAATATTTGGGGGGCTGGATGATACTGCCGCCAATCATCAGGTCGTATTCCTGGTTGCGGATGATGGCGTTGTCGTTCTGTACCACGCTCACCACCACATCGGGAAACCGGGTGTGGAACTCCTCCAAAAGGGCGGGCAGCAGGCTGGCCGCCGCCCGGGAGGCCAAGCGCACCGGCTGGTGGAGCTGCTGGATCCCCTGGATCTCTGAGCGAATATCCCCGGCGTGCTTCAACAGCTCCCGGGCCCGGGCGAGCAGCACGCCGCCGCTCTCGGTGAGGGCGATGCTCCGGCCCCGTCGAACAAAGAGCTTGGCCCCCAGCTCCTCCTCCAGCTTTCGGATCACCCGGCTCAGGGCGGGCTCGGACAGGTTCAGCTCATGGGCCGCCCGTGTCATATGCTCCAGCTCGGCCACCTTGACAAAATACCGCAGCTCGTATAGCTCCATCCCCGTCTCCTCCTTTGTTTTGATCCTATTATACCACATTCCGCCCAAAATCAATAGAAAAAACTTATTAATTATATATACCAGGCATTGGATTTTTAAGACTACCTTCTTTAAAATGTAACATGCATCATTTTTTTGTATGCTGAGAGGGAGAAAGTAAAAAACAGGAGGAATCTTACTATGCTTGGATACTTAACTTACTTTTCCATCGTCCTGGCCCTGTTTGTCATCGGCGACTGGCTGGGCATCTGGACCAAGGCAAAGCTGTCGTCCATCTTTGTGGTGCTCATCAGCTTCCTGCTGCTGTTCCTGTTCAAGGTGGTCCCCGCCGACATCATCGACCAGGCCGGCCTCACCGCCGCCGCCAGCTGGGCCACCCCCATGCTGGTGTTCCACATGGGCACCATGATCAACCTGCGCCAGCTTATGGATGAGTGGCGCACCGTGGTCACCTCGGTCATCGGCATGGTCGCCGCCATCGCGGGCATCCTGCTGGTGATCCCCCTCATCGGCCGGGACGCTGCCTTGGTGAGCATCCCCGTCATCAACGGTGCCCTGGTGGCCACCAACATCATGACCGAGGCCGCCAACGCCAAGGGTCTGGAGCTGGCCGCCATGCTCCCCGCCGTGGTCTTCGCGGTGCAGAAGTTCGTGGGCACCCCCATCGTCTCCCGCTGCGGCCTTATCGAGGCCCGGAACCTCCTGGCCGACTATCGGGAAAAGAAGGCCCAAGGCATCACCCTCTCCGCCGCCCCCCAGGCCACTACCGAGACTAACAAGGTCAAGTTCTGCGAGAAGCACGACCGGTTCTACACCGCCAACACCTGCATCTTCATCACCGTGCTGGGCGGCCTCATCTCCGCCTGGTTGGGCACGGTGACCCCCATCAACTACAGCATCATCGCCCTGGTTCTGTCTGTGCTGCTGTGTGAGCTGGGCCTCATTCCCCCCAAGGTACTGGACAAGGGCAAGACCTCCGGCTTTATCACCATGGTGGTCTTCGCCGCCATCATCCCCGCCCTGGCCAAGATCTCCATGGAGAACATTGCCACTCTGGCCTTCTATGTGGTGGTCATCTTTGCCGCCACCATCATCGCCTCCCTCATCATCGTCTGCGTGCTGCCCTGCTGGAAGGTCATGGGCTCCCGGAGCCTGGCCTTCGGCATTGCCATGTGCCAGATGCTGGGCTTCCCCTCCACCTTCCTTATCTCCAACGAGGTGGCACTGGCCCTCTCTGATACCGAGGAGGAGAAGGAGTACGTCCTGGCCAAGATCATGCCCCGCTTCGTGGTGGCCGGCCTGGCCTCTGTTACCACTCTGTCCATCATTGTGGCCGGAATCTTCGCCAACATCCTGTAAGGAGGATCCCGGAATGGAATTTCGATTTGACCCCCTCTCCTACCCCTATCCCTCCCGGCGCAGCGTGGTTTACGGCCGCCGGGGCATGGTGGCCACCGGTAACCCCCTGGCCGCCCAGGCGGGTCTGGAGATCCTGAAAAAAGGCGGAAACGCCGTTGACGCCATGATCGCCACCGCCGCCACCCTCACCGTGGTGGAGCCCACCGCCAACGGCATCGGCTCCGACGCCTTTGCCCTGGTCTGGGTCAAGGACAAGCTCTACGGCCTCAATGCCAGCGGTCCCGCCCCCGCCGCCATGACCCGGGAGGCCCTGGAGGAGCGCGGCTTCAAGGAGATGCCTGTGCTGGGCATGCTCCCGGTGACCGTCCCCGGCACCCCCGCCGGCTGGGCTGCCCTGTCGGAGCGGTTCGGCAAACTCCCCTTCGCCGAGCTCATGGAGCCCGCCGCCCGGTACGCCGAGGAGGGCTATGTGCTCCAGACCTCCGTAGGCAGCGGCTGGCCCCGGAACCTGAAAAAGTTCAACAAAGCCATTGAGAGCGACCCCACCGTGCAGGGCTGGTTCGATACCTTCCTTCCCGGCGGGAAAACCCTCGCCACCGGCGACGTGCTGGTGCTGAAGGACCACGCCGCCACCCTCCGGGAGATCGGGGCCACTAAGGCCGAGAGCTTCTACCGGGGCGCTCTGGCCGATCAGATCGACGCATACTTCCGCAAGTACGACAGCTTCCTGCGCAAGGAGGATCTGGCGGCCTACAAGCCCGAGTGGGTGGAGCCCATCTCGGTGAACTACAAGGGCTACGACGTCTACGAGATCCCCCCCAACGGCCATGGCATCTCCACCCTCATGGCGCTGAACATCCTCAAGGAGCTGGAGCTTGGCCCGGTGGACTCCTTCCAAAGCACCCACCTGCAGCTGGAGGCCATGAAGCTGGCCTTCGCCGACGCCCAGCGGTATGTGGCCGACCCCAAGTTCATGTCCACTCCGGTGGAGCGGCTGCTCAGCGACGAGTACGCCGCCCAGCGCCGCTCCCTCATCGGCTCCACCGCCCGGCTGCCTGAGCCGGGCGATCCCGTCCGGGGCGGCACGGTGTATATGTGCGCCGCCGACGGAGACGGCATGATGATCTCCTATATCCAGTCCAACTATATGGGCTTCGGCTCCGGCGTGGTGGTGCCGGGCACCGGCATCGCCATGCAGAACCGGGGCAACAACTTCTCCATGGATCCCGCTTCGGACAACTGCGTGGCCCCGGGCAAGCGGCCCTACCACACCATCATCCCCGGCTTCCTGGCCAAGGACGGCAAGCCCATTGGCCCCTTCGGCGTCATGGGCGGCTTCATGCAGCCCCAGGGCCACCTCCAGGTGGTGCTCAACACCATTGAGTACGGCATGAACCCCCAGGCCGCGCTGGATCACCCCCGCTGGCAGTGGGTGGGCAAGAACACCATCGAGGTGGAGCAGACCTTCCCCAACGACCTGGCCCAGGCCCTGCTCCGGGCCGGCCACGACATCGTGGTCAAGGCCGATCCCCTGGGCTTCGGCCGGGGCGAGATCATCTGGCGGGACGACCAGGGCATCCTCTGCGGCGCCTGCGAGCCCCGCACCGACGGCCAGGTGGCCGTGTGGTAAA
>CATJWI010000174.1 GCA_949744075.1 uncultured Eubacteriales bacterium
ATCGCCGGTATGGGCGATGGCACCTTTGGCCCCGACCTGCCTGTGACCGGCGCTGCCGCTGCTAAGATGCTGCTGGTGGCCCTGGGCTACGACAGCGACGTGTTCACCTTCACCGGTCCCGACTGGGAGATCAACGTGAACCGCATCGCCAACACCGAGGCTAAGCTGTATGAGGGCATCAAGAGCATTGACACCAGCGCCGGCCTGAGCCGCGACAACACCGCTCAGATGGCCTACAATGCTCTGGAGGCCCGGCTGATGGAGACCAGCTACGACAAGGTGGCTTCCTCCGGCGAGATCAGCTACAACTATGGCCTGAGCAGCCAGACCTTCCTGAACAAGTACTTTGACGCTTTCACCTTTATCGGCCAGATGACCGGCAACTCCAACACTGACGGCCTGTCCACCAAGGGCCAGATCATCGTGAAGGGCGACCTGGACACCGCCGACCGCACCGCGGCCAACTGGAGCGTCAAGACCGCCACTTTCCCCTCCGACCTGGACATCTCCAACATCGGCGAGGAAGTGAAGGTCATCTTCAAGGACGCCAAGGGTGGCACCGCCAACCGGCCTGACCGGAACGACACCATCTATGGTGTGTTCAACACCGGCGCCACCGAGGTCATCAAGGTGACCCGGAACGACGTGAAGGACGGCGACGACTCCCCCGAGGCTACCAACCGCATCAACATCGGCGGCGACATCTACACCATCGCTAAGCCCGCCGCTACCACCGATGTGGTCGTGGACTGGAACTACGGCATCACCCGTACCCAGGCCGGCACTGCTACCGCTGCCGCTGTGAAGACCATCTTCGAGGGTCTGAAGAAGTCCCAGAGCGGTGATACCATCAAGTTCGTCTGCAACGACGAGGGCGAGATCACCAACGCTTACGTGGTGGAGACCGTCATCTCTCACGTCACTGCCGTCAGCGGCGACAAGCTGACCATCCAGGGCGTGGGCACCATCAACATTTCCGACAACGACGTCTACGAGGGCGTGGCCCGCTACGACGTGGTCACCTACACCAAGTACTATGACGGCGACAAGGATGACGCTTTTTACACCGTGGCCAAGGCTGAGTCCGTTGAGGGCGAGATGACCGGCTTCAAGGAGGACAAGGGTGCCTTCGTCAATATCACCATCGACGGGACCACCTATAAGACCATTGATAAGGCCCTGAAGAGCGCCACCGTCAACACCGACAACACCCGCACCAGCTTCACCGGCGACAATGACATCGGCGAGACCTTCGTGGTCTACATGGTCAACGGCTATGCCGGCTACGTGCTCCAGAACAGCGACAGCGCCAACAAGCTGGCTCTGGTCACCGACCTGAACAGCGGCAAGCTGGGCTCCACCTTCGAGGAGCCCAAGGTTGAGCTGCTGCTGGAGGATGGCACCAAGGTCACCGTCCTTGTGGACGAGGATTCTACCATCTATGCCAGTAACGGCACTGACACCATTGGTTCCGGTACCGCTATCGACGCCACCGGCAACCTGGCCAAGGGCCAGATCGTCCGTTACTCCGTCCTCTCTTCCGGCGCTTACCGGATCGTTGAGGTGGTTAGCACCGCTCACAACGGCTACACCTATGCCTCCGGCACCGTGAGCAGCAACTACAACTACGAGAAGGACACCAAGGCCTTCAACGGCACCGTCACCGACGGCAACGCCGTCCTGTTCGTGAAGCAGGGCACTTCCTCTGACTTCAGCTACAAGGCCTACAAGATCCGCAGCCTGAACGATGTGGATCCTGCCGACGGCACCGCCGCCGCCACCGTCCTGAAGGACGGCAAGGTCCTGGCCGCTTACGTGGAGCTGGAAGGCCGTCCCTCCGGCGCTTCTGAGAACCGGGTCTACGGCATCGTCACCTCCTACAACGGCACCCGCAGCGTGGATGGCGATTCCTACAAGAGCTACACCGTGGCCAACGACAAGGCCGAGTACACCGTCCTGCTGAAGACCAACTCTACCAAGATCTCCGGCACCGGTAAGCTGGTCTCCTTCGAGGTCGCCAGCGACAACGTCTACGCCGACAAGGAGATCACCGTCTATGACGGCAGCGCCTTCGACAACGCTCACGGCAAGGCCGCTTGGGTGAAGGAGTACAGCGCCGCCGATCAGACCATCACCTACTGGGAGAGCGTGGAGAAGAAGGGCACCAACGACTTCCGCGGCACCGGCACCGCTGTCACCAAGGCCATTGACGACGATGTGGTCATCGCCTACGTGAACGCGGACGACAAGGCCGCCGGCGACGACGTGGGCGTGTCCGAGTTTGACTCCGCCACCGGTTACCGCAATGTCGTGGTGGTGAGCGATACCAATAGCAAGAAGGTGGTCGCCATCTTCGTGGAGAGCTCCCGCAACGCCGATATCCTGGGCGCCAAGGTGGCTGACATCGTCACCGATTCTCACACCTGTGAGTCCGACGAGCAGCACAAGACCGAGGCTAAGTCTGCTACCTGCACCGAGAAGGGCAATGTGGAGTATTACACCTGCACTGTCACCGGCTGCGGCAAGCACTACCAGGAGGTTGCCTGCACCAACGAGATCGCCGATGTGGAGACCGCTGTTGATTTCACTGCCCATCCTGCTGACAGTGTGACTTGGACTTATGACGATACCAATGCCGGCAATCACAAGGGTGTTTGCAGTGACTGTAATGCCTCTGATTTGACCGGTACTTGCGATACCGAGGGTGCCGATGGCGCATGCAGCAAGTGCGGCCACAAGTAAGCTTTCCTTCTATATTGCAAGGATAAATAAAAAGGACCCCGGACGAATTTCGTCCGGGGTCCTTCTTATGCCCCACCCTCCATCCCGTCATTGCGAGGCCCCAAGGGGGCCGTGGCAATCCGTCTCTAATGGCCTGGTCTTTTTGTAGGGGCGACCCTTGTGGTCGCCCGGCGGTAGGTGGCAGCAAACCTGAATGGGCCCGCCGAGGGCAGCGATCCCACGTGGCCGCCCTCCGGAAGCCTGCCATAGAAACAACACCCCCACGCTGTACCTTGCTCCCTATCTCACCGCTAAATAATAATAGCTCTGCCCGCTGCTGTTACACTGCACCGCCCAGCTGCTGCTGATGGTCCTCTGGCAGACCCGAAAGCCCCCGGCGGTCACGCTCAGCGCCGGGGCGTCCCGAAAGACCACGTCCCGGCCCGGGAAGGCCAGGCCGCCGTAGCCGTCGTAATCTCCCGTGATCCGCCCGTCGCTGCGGACCACCAGCACCGCCTTGGGCTGAAAGCCCAGGCTGATGGTCCGCTCCGCCGCCCCGTCGCCCTCGTAGCTCCCCACCACCACCCGGGCGGAGCCGTCCAGCCTGGCGAAGTTCTCGTTGATCTCCGCGCGCAGAAACTTGTCCTCTGGTACCCAGTTGTGGAGCTGATAGTTTTGCGTCTTGTTAGTTGACATAATTTTGTATCCCTCCCTCTGCTATAGGGATGCGCGGCAAGGATCGTTGCTTTCTTTCAACACCGACCAGTTCCAGGGCCCCTTTCCACCCATTTTACAAGGCCGGAGGCAAAAAAGGGCCCCATCCAGACTCCATGCCTCAAAATGGCAACGGTCGGCACTGTGCCCCACCATGATAGAAGGGGGGAGATAAAAATTATGTCAACCAATAAAACACAAAATTACCAGCTCCACAACTGGGTGCCAGAGGACAAGTTTTTGCGTGCGGAGATCAACGAGAACTTTGCCAAGCTGGACGCCGCTGCCCGGATGGTGGCGGGCAGCTACACCGGGGACGAGCAGGCCCAGCGGCTCATCTCCCTGGGCTTCACGCCCAAGGCGGTGTTCGTCACCACCA
>CATJWI010000175.1 GCA_949744075.1 uncultured Eubacteriales bacterium
GGCCCGCTTGGCCTGGAACAGGGCGTCCTCCAGCAGGCTCTTTTTCTCCATCTCCCGGCGGGTCTCCTGGTCCATGTCCCGGAAGCCCAAGACGATGCTCTGGTGGCTGTCCCAGTCGCCGGCCCGGACCACCTTGATTTGGAAGTACCGGGTCTCCCCATTGATGCAAACCCGGTAATTGGCGTAGCAGGTCTTTTTGTCCAGTAGCTCGGTCTGGAGATGGTCCCAGGTCATGGTCTCGGTGAGGGACTCCCGGTCGTCAGGATGGACGAACTGGCCAATATACTCCTCCAGACAGTTCCGCAGGTCCCGGTCCTCCGAAAAAAGGAAGCCGAAGAGGCTGCCGTCATCATCCTCCAGCCGGAGGATGCGGCCGGTGTTGTCGCTGAGGTCGAAATAGCACACCAGGCTGTAGTCGATACTCAGGGCGTGGACCAGCTCCAGCTGGCGGCGCTCCGCCTCGTTGCGCTCAGCGGTCTCCCGGAGCTTCTGGGCGGTAATATCCAGCAGGAAGCGCTGGTAATAGAGCTCGCCCCGTTCCTCCACCAGCTTTACGTTGCCCATGACGTGGAGCAGAGAGCCGTCCTTATGGCGTACCTGGTATTCGATGTTTACATTGTCCCCGGGCTTGGTGAGGGACTGGATGCAGGAGCGCAGCCTTTCCTGATCCTCCGCCACCACAGAGGCGGCCACCGTGTCAAAGCCGGCGGCGGTCATCTCCTCTTTGGATTCATAGCCCAGGATCTCCAGCGCGGCCCGGTTGACGCTGAGGATGCGGGAGCCGTCCAGGGTGTGGCGCATAACGCCGCAGTCCATGGTGGTGAAAATGGTTTCCAGGGTCTGGTTCTTCTGGATGATTTCCCGCTCATAGGCCCGCTCCTGGGTGACGTCGATGGCCACGCCCACGGTGCCCATAACGCTGCCGTCCAGGTCATAAAGGGGGGACTTGTAAGTAGTGAGGAGCCGGGTGCCGTCCCCGGTCTGAATGGTCTCCTCGGAGACGCAGGTCTCCTTCTTGGTCATGACGATCCGCTCCGACTCGATACAGGCGGGATCATCCTGCTCTACATCCCAGATATAGGCGTGGCCCCGGCCCTGGACCTGCTCCTTGGTCTTATTCACCGTTCTGCAGAAGCTGTCGTTCACCTTCTCGTGGATGCCGTCCTTGGTCTTATACCAAACGAGGTTGGGGACACTGTTGATGGTGGCCTCCAGGAAATGGCGGGCCTCCCACAGGTTCCGGTCCTGCTTGTAGCCCTGCTGCCAGTGCCGGAAGCGGAATTGAAGGACCTCTGGCGTGAAGGGGGCGGTCCAGACGTCGGCGACCTCCGGCAGGAAGGGGGTGAGAAGAGGGAGCTGCTTCTCTTCTGCCAGAATGATGAGCTGAGCCTGGACCTTCTTGGAGTCCAGCAGCAGCTGCAGGGTCTTGACCGTGTCGATGCTTCGAAGGTCGGCCAGGATCACGTCGGCCGCCTTGGCCGGCTCACACCGGGGGGCGGAGCTTTCGGAGAAGGCGTGGGTAAAGTGCTCCAGGGGCGGAATGGCCCGAAAGAACTCCACCGTCTGAGGCTGAAAGCCGACGCAATAAAATTGAAGATGACAATGATACATATGGATTCCCACCTATACCCGGCAGAGTTTGGTTTCCGCCCTCTGCCTCATTCCAGACAGAAAGCGGGTAAAGAACATAATGCGGGTGTGAAACGATATATGGGTATTTTATCAAACAATTGCCCTCGGTGTCAATGGTTTCTGGGCTTTATGGCACTTTTGTCCAAGAAAAGAAAAACGGAAAAGGGATTGCAGAAAAAGGAAAAAGCTGATAAAATGAAATATCAATGTATCCATTCAGGATAACCGGCCTTGTTGCGGAGCCGGTGAAAACAGTGAGAGGAAAGGTGGGGAGCGACAGTGCGGGGAGAGAATCAACGGTTGATGAACTCGATCCTGGAGCTGCTGGACTGTCTGGAAGCGGCCCAGACCGAGCTGGACCAGACGGAGCGGGTCTGGGAAAAGCTGTCCACCCTTCCGACTGAAACGGCGCGGGAGCTTCGGGCGGCCTGGGACGCCATCGGCTTTATGGATGAGATGCCCGGCGGATTTTTGATTTACCGGGCCGGGGGCGGGGAGGAGATCTTGTACGCCAACCGCTGGCTGCTGCGGCTGTTCCAGTGCGACACCATGGAGCAGCTGCGGGCGTTTACAAAAAACTCCTTCCGGGGAATTGTCCATCCGGAGGACCTGGAGGAGGTAGAGGAGAGCATCAAAAGCCAGATCGCGGTGAGCCAGTATGATCTGGACTATGTGGAATACCGGGTGATCCGGCGGGATGGGGGTATCCGCTGGATCGAGGATTATGGCCACTATGTGGAGACGTCGGAGGGCGGCATATTCTATGTCTTCCTGGGGGATGCCACCGAAAAGCGGCACCGCCAGCAGACTGAGCAGCGGGAGCAGGAGGCCCTGCTGCGCAAGCAGATCGAGGAGTACAGCCAGGAGCTGACCCTCATCAACCAGGAGTATCTCCGGCGGCTGGAGGTCATCGAAGGCCTCAGTGTAAACTATGAATCCATCCTATATGTAGACTTGGAAAAGGACGAGATCCTGCCCTACCGCCTCAGCGACCGGACGGAGGAGACCTTTGGCCACCGGCTCCAGACCCGGTGCTACACCCAGTTTTTGGCCGAGTACGTCCGGGACTGGGTCTACCCCGAGGATCGGGAGCTGGTGGCACGGCTCATGGCCCCGGGCTATATCCGGGAGCGGCTGGAGAGCAGCGAGACCTATTATACCAACTACCGGACCGTGTACAAGGGGGAGATCCAGTATCTCCAGATCCGCCTGGCCAATGTGGGCAAGAAGGAGCGGCACAGTCAGACGGTGCTGGGTTGCCGCCGGGTGGACGAGGAACTGCGCCGGGCCATGGAGCAGAAGCAGCTGCTGGAGGAGGCCCTGAGCAACGCCAACCTGGCCATCGTGGCCAAGGATACCTTCCTGTCCAACATGTCCCACGACATGCGGACCCCCTTGAACGCCATCAGTGGCTTTACGGCTCTGGCCAAGGGCAGTCTGAGCGATGCCCAGCAGGCGGCAGGGTATCTGGACCGGATCCAGGCCTCCAGCAAACAGTTGCTGGAGCTGATCGACGAGACGCTGGAGATGGCCTGGGCCGACTCCAAGGAGGTCCGGCTGGAGGAGCGGGAGGGAGACCTCTGCGCCGAGGTGCGGCAGGTCTATGAACAACTGAAAAGCAAGGCCCTTCAAAAAAATATCACCTTTGTCATGGACTTCGACGAGGTGAGGCACCATAAGGTATGCAGCGATTGGGAGCGGCTGAAGCAGATCCTGCGCCACCTGACCAACAACGCGGTGGCCTATACAAAGCCCGGCGGCCAGGTAGAGATACGCATCCGGGAGCAGGAGCAGCTTTCCGGCGGATACGGCGTTTACCACTTTGAGGTAGAAGATACCGGTATTGGCATGAGCCCGGAATTCCAGAAGCGGCTCTTCGAGCCCTTTGCCCGGGAGAAAAATACCACCCAGAGCGGGATCCACGGCGTGGGTCTGGGCCTTACCATTTCCAGAAAGCTGATAGAGGAGCTGGGAGGGACTATCGAAGTTGCAAGCGCGGTGGGGAAGGGAAGCTGTTTTACCGTCACCCTGCGCCTCCGGGTCCGAGCTCCGGACGCCGCCGCAGAGAGGAGAGAGGCGGCCGGAACAGAGGAGGGCCAGCGGCGGCTTTTGGTGGTGGAGGACAACGAGATCAATCTGGAGATTGAGGAGGAGCTGCTGCGGGAGATGGGCTTCCTCATCGACACGGCCACCGATGGCAGCATGGCGGTGGAAAAAGTAAAGGCCGCCCCGCCGGGGCATTACCACCTGATCCTGATGGACATCCAGATGCCGGTGATGGACGGCTGGCAGGCCGCCCGGGAAATTCGGAAGCTGCCCGACGGGAAAAAGGCGGCCATCCCCATCATCGCCCTGTCGGCCAACGTGTTTGAAAACGATGTGCGGACCTCCCTGGAGAGTGGGATGAACGCCCATCTCACCAAGCCCATCAATATGGAGCAGCTGATGAAGACCATTGAGGGCCTGATCTGGAAGGAATAAAAGGAAGGAAAAGCGGCACTGGAATGATCAGTGCCGCTTTTCCTTGGTGGGGAAGAGGGTCAGGAGTTTTCGCAGCCTCCGCAGGGCGGGGCGGAAAGCAGGGCAAGGTTATCGCCCAAGACCTCAAAAAAGGCTGCCAGTAGCGCCAGCTGTCCGGAGTCCAACTCCTGGGCCAGCCGGATAGAGGCCAAGGCCGCCAGCAGTAGGAGCCCCTGGTTGTTTCCTCCGCGGCAGCCCTGCTCCATCCCGCTCACCCCCTGTACCCAGTGTATGGGAGATCACTGAAAGCGGTTCCCGTAAAAGCCCAATTCCTCTATCAAAGCGGTCATTTTGACCTTATTGGGCACGGTTTTGGCCCGGTCCAGATAGTGCTGCTGCATTTTGGGCGGCAGGTTCTCATAGGCGCTCAGGGCCACCGGATTTTGCAGCAGGGCCATAGAGAAGCCCTGGGGCAAATTGTCGGGTACATGATCGTAAAGCATAAAAAATCCCTCCTTTCCACCTTTAGTATGGGCGAAAAGGAGGGATTTTTGCGCGAAAAACGCAGTCAGACTCCTGCCATATCTTCCAATTGAAAATTTTGGGCTGTGAGCTGGTGACCGTCGTAGGCCAGAGTGTAACGGAGGGTGGCGAAAAGACTGCCGGTGTGAGACTCCTCCACATAACCCATCAGAGGAAAAACGGCCCGGATGGAGTCGTCGGAGAAAGTAAACCAGAAGGGGAGGCTGGAATAATCTTCCTGAAAGCCCACCCGGCCCGGGCTCTCCGTCGCGGGACGGTAGACGGCGGAGGAGCCGCCGCAGTAGAGGGTGACCGAATCCTCCGCCAGCTGGACCTCCAAAGCGCTCTGGATCTGAGGGACATATTGGCTCTCATCATAAACCAGCGCGGTGCAGTTTTCCCCGTCCAGCTCACACAGAACGAACATCCGATACATACCGACGGCAAATTCCCGTTCTCCATCGCCGTCAAAATCTCCGGCGTGAAGGGAGTAAAAGGCGTCGGAGCTCACCCCGGGGGAGCGGTAGACCTCCCCCAGGTCCTCCCCGTGGCGCAGGACGAACTGGACTCCCAAATCCCTCTTGGATACATCATAGAGGGCCAGGTCCAGCGCGGGCTCCGCACAGGTGAGACGCCAGGTCACGTCTCCTGCCTGATACACCGGCTCCTCCTCGGTGGGCAGGTCCTCCAGGTCTATCCCGACCCACCAGGGCTCCATATCCTCCAAAGAAGAGGCTGGTGTAGCCGTGGGGGTAGGAATAGGTGTGGAAACTGGCATAGGAGCGGCGGACTGCTGATTTTGGCAGCCCGGCAGCAAAAGCAGAAGGGCCAGAGACAGGGCCGCAGTCTTTTTGTTCATCGCATTCATTCCTTACGGTGTAGAATATCCCTCCAGAAGGGGATCGGCAAGAGAGAAGCCCTGGCCGTCATAGACCAGCCGCCCCTGGAGGTCAGCCACATAGTGGGCGGTCCAGGGAATGTGCTCCTCCTGGTGAAGTCCAACGGCCAGGCGGGCGGTAATGCTGTCACCCTCGACCTGATATTCCACAATGGGGCCCGCATAGGCGTCTATGGGGGCGGCGGAATCGGCAAAGTCGGGCAGGTCGACGGCCAGTCCTTGGCTCCCCATGGCAAGGGTGATCTGCTCTTCCTGGGGCTCGATCCGGCAGGAGAGGAAGGGGGCCAGAGCCTCCTCCCAGCTGCTGTCAGGCAGGGTGAGGGCGCTCCAGGAGGCGCCCTCCGTCTCCAGGACGGTGAGGGTCCAGCTGTTGACGCCGGTACCCGAGCCAGTATAGGTCAAAAGGAGAAGCTCCTTGGCGCCGTCTGCGTCATAGTCCCCCTGGAACAGCTGAGGAAGAAAGGTCCGTGGGGTCTGCCAGCGCAGGTCGTAGCGTTGACAGCTGTCCCCCATCCGCAGGACCAGCTGGTCGCTCTCCAGGCCGTAGAGGGCAATGTCCGCCTCGGGGAGCTGGGCCAATAAGTAGATGCTCCGGCCGCTCCACAGCTCCGCCCCGGAGGAGACCAGCTGGTCAGGCAGGGCCTTCGCGCCGGGAGTCCAGCCCAGCCCCGGAGTTTGAACAGAGGGGAGAGGGACAGAGGAGACGGGCTCCGGCTCCGGAGTGGGCGTTGGGGATACAACGGTACCGCCGCCGCAGGCGGACAACAGCAAAAGCCCGGAAACAGAAAGGGCCAGAATGTGTTTCATGGGAAAACTCCTCTCTTTTGATCCAATATCCTGTCTATAAGGATAGCCCATTCAAAAGAGGGAGACAACAACAAATCAGTCACAAAAAATGTCAAAACGGAGACAAAAAGCGAAAAGGGAAAACGCTTTACAGTTTTCTCACATACCGGAGGTCTACGCAGACGGTGTCCGGGGGAAAGGGAATGTCATTGTGAGTGCCGTCCCAGGCGAAGCCGTGGGCGGCATAAAACCGCCGGGCCTTCTCATTTTCCCGGAGGACGAAGACAAAGGCATCGGCATACCCTTCCGCCTTCAGCCGCCAAAGGGCTTCCTCTATCAGCAGCCCTCCGTAGCCCATACCCCGCTCTGCCGGATGGGTGTAGAAGGAGGCGATCTCCCCAAAATCCTCGTAGCCTGCGTTGTCAAAGCTACAGATCTCCCCGGTGTTGTAATTGGCCCGCCGGGCCCGGCAGTAGTTGATGCAGGCCACAGGGGTATCATCTCTGTAAAGGAGAAGGCCGTGACAGACCCCTGTCTCAAAATTTTTCCGAAAGACTGATACCCACCGATCGTCCGTGATCTCAGAGTCCAGATAGGCCTGGGGCACATAGCCCACATAGGTGTCCCGCCAACCCAAAGCGTGGATGAGGGACATGGCAATAAAGTGTTCTTCCTTGGTGGCGTCTACAAAGTGTAACTGTTCCATCGCTGCCTCCTACTGTTCAGAGCCAAAGGGCCCAATCTCCATAGGAATGGACTCCGCTGCCGTGGCAGAGCTTGCCCTCCGCTTTCAGGACGCGAAAGGCGTCCCGCATCTCCGTGAGGAGCTTCGGCCTGACCTCCAGGGAGTGATGGGCGGGGAAGACCCGCCGGACGGGAAGGGCGGCTACCTTCTCCAGAGAGGCCAGATAGGCCTCCGGGTCGGTGGAGGGGTAATAGGCAAAGAGAGTGTCCAAATAGACCAAATCCCCGGTGAAAAGCCAGCCACGCTCCTCCTCCCAGAAGCACATATGTCCAGGGGAGTGGCCGGGGGTGTGGAGGACCCGCAGGGAGCGGCCGCCCAGGTCGATACAGTCCCCGTCCTCCAGGACCCGGGTGGGAGTGCCCTGGAAGAACTCATAGGTGGAGATATCAAACTCCGCCGGAGGATCGCAGCGGTCCAGCACCATGCCCTTGATGGTGTCCAGGCTCAGGGGAAAGTGGCCGCTGAGCCAGTCCAGCTCCGCCCTATGGGCGTAAAAATCAGGAAAATATTTGTGGCCGCCCAGGTGGTCCCAGTGGACATGGGTGGCCACGGCGGCAATCGGGAGGTCGGTAAGCTGGCGGACGGCCTCGTAAATATTGCAGATGCCCAGGCCCGTGTCGATAAGCATAGCACGGTCCGTCCCGCAAAGAAGGTAGCAGTGCGTTTCCTCCCAATGGCGGTATTCACTGAGGATGAAAGAAGTATCATTGATCTTGTCGATGGTGAACCAAGGGTCCGATATCATAAAAACCTCCTGTAAGAAAAAAGAAAGACCGATCCCCAACTCCGCGCAGGGCGGGGACCGGCCCGATGGTCAGACTGTGGCGGGGGAGGGCGTTTCCTCCTCCGATTCCCGGTGGCCCTCCTGCTCGGACTGGAGGGCCCGGGCGTTGGCCAGCATCAGCTTGATGCGGTTTTCCTGGTTGATCTTGGTGGCCCCGGGGTCGTAGTCGATGGCCACCACGTTGCTCATGGGGTAGTCGTCCTTCAGCTTGCGGAGCATCCCCTTGCCCACGATGTGGTTGGGCAGGCAGCCGAAGGGCTGGGTGCAGACGATGTTGGGGGTGCCGGTGTGGATCAGCTCCAGCATCTCGGCGGTGAGCAGCCAGCCCTCGCCCATCTTGTTGCCGTCACCCAGGTAGCCCTGCACCAGCTTGTGCATGCTCTCGAAGGTGCCCGGGGCGTGGAACCGGGTCTTGTTCAAAGCGGCGATCATATCCCTCTGGCACGCCTCGATATAGCCCTTGAAGATCTGACAGAGCTTCTTTTTGGCCCACGGCCCGCCGTAGATATCCACGTCCACCTCCCGGTTGAAGATCTTGAAGATGATGAAGTCAGTGAGGCCGGGGACCACCGGCTCCGCCCCCTCGGAGAGCAGGAAATCCTCCAAATTGTTGTTGCCCAGGGGGGAGAACTTCACGTAGATCTCGCCCACCACGCCCACCCGGACCTTCTCCTCCCGGGAGACGGGGATGGTCTCGAAATCCGCCAGGATGGCGTCGAAATTCCTGCGCATCTGCCTGCGGCTCATGCCCCGGCCCGCCTGGAACTCTTGGGTGAGGTCCTTCTGCCAGCGCTCCAGCATCCGGTCGGTGTCGCC
>CATJWI010000176.1 GCA_949744075.1 uncultured Eubacteriales bacterium
CTGTTCCGGGTGCGCTGCTTCAACCAGGACGACGCCCACGTCTTCATGACCCGGGAGCAGATGCAGGACGTGATCCAGGAGACGGTGCGCCTCTTCGACGAGGTCTACTCCGTCTTTGGCCTGAGCTACACCATCGAGCTGTCCACCATGCCCGAGGACCACATCGGCACCGTGGAGGAGTGGGAGCGGAACCAGGACATCCTCAAGGCCGCCATCACCGACATGGGCAAGGAGTTTGTCATCAACGAGGGGGACGGCGCCTTCTACGGACCCAAGCTGGACTTCCACCTGGCCGACTCCCTGGGCCGGACCTGGCAGTGCGGCACCATCCAGCTGGACAGCCAGCTCCCCGAGCGGTTCGAGCTGGAGTATACCGGTGAGGACGGGCAGAAGCACCGGCCCGTCATGATCCACCGGGTGGTGCTGGGCTCCATCGAGCGGTTCATCGGGGTCATCACCGAGCACTTTGCCGGGGCCTTCCCCGCTTGGCTCTCCCCCGTCCAGGTGAAGCTCCTCACCGTCACCGACCGGGCCGACGACTACGCCAAGGAGGTCTCCGGGAAGCTGGAGGAGCTGGGCTTCCGCTGCGAGGTGGACCAGCGTAACGAGAAGATCGGCAAGAAGATCCGGGAGGCCACCTTGGAGAAGGTGCCCTACATGCTGGTCATGGGGGACCGGGACATCGAGAACAGGACCGTGTCCGTCCGTCACCGCAGCGGCGAGGACCTGGGGGCCATGAGCCTGGAGGACTTTGCCAAGCTGCTGAAGGCGGAAGTGGATTCTATGGAGATCAAGTGAGGGAAAGGGAAAAGCGGAAAAGGGCGCTGTCACGGAAGTGACAGCGCCCTTTCAGGTAATACCGCCTGAGACATGAGGCGAAAGAGCCTTGGCATCGAAGGCGGCGGGGGAGGGGAAAGGGCCGGAAAGAACTGGGGGAGAAGCAAAGCTTTTGGTGTGGATCAAGTTGGCATGGAGTTTGCATATCTCAATAGAAGGAACGCCGAGGCGGGAAGAGGAGGAGAGGGATATGCTGGAAAGTCTGTGGATCGTGGTCAGGCAGGTGGGAGTGCTGTTTTTGATGATCGGGGTGGGGTATCTTTTGGGCCGGATGGGGAAGCTGGACGGGCATACCATTGGGCAGCTGAGCTATTTTCTGATCTATGTGATCTGCCCCTGCCTGATGGTGAATGCCCTCTATGTGCCCTTCAGCCCATCCCTGCTGCGGGCGCTGGGCTGGGGGTGCCTGCTTCTGGCCGTCCAGTTTGTGGCCATCGGTCTTTTGAGCGGGCTCACCTTCCGCCGGATGCCCCGGGAGAGCCGCAGCGTTTACCGCTATGCCCAGATCTTTCCCAACTCCGCCTTTATGGGACTTCCGCTGCTTCAGGCGGTGATGGGGGAGGGCAATATGATCTACGGAGTGCCCAACATCGTGGTGTTTGTCTTTTTTCAATGGACCCTGGGGGTCTGGATGTTGGGAGGCAAATTTGCCTGGAAAAAACTGATCCTGAATCCGGGGGTCCTGAGCATCCTAACGGGTCTTACTCTGTTTTTGACCCAGCTGAAGCTGCCCCAGGTGGTCAGTACGGGAGTGGCCTACCTCAGCGGCATGAATACCCCCCTGGCCATGGTCATTATCGGGGTGCAGATGTCCCAGAGCGATCTGGGGCAGGTCTTCCGGACCCCCTCTTTGTACGCCCTGAGCGCCCTGCGGCTGGTGGTGCTGCCCCTTCTGACTTTGGCGCTGATGCTGCCGCTGCGGCGGGTAGACCCGCAGCTATTTTGCGCCCTGGTCATTTTGGGGGCGACCCCGGTGGCCGCCGCCACCTCGGTCATGGCCCAGCAATACGGGCAGGACGCCGCCTCCGCCGCCCAGGCGGTGAGCCTTTCCACCCTGCTGTCCATGGGGACCCTGCCGCTGTTCGCGGTGCTGGCCCAGAGTTTGGTTTGAAAAAGGCCCGCCGGATCACCGGCGGGCTTTTTTTGCGGGGGAGAAAAAGAAAAGCGGGACGGCCTTGCTGTGGAGGAGCTTTTGTGCTATTCTTATGCTATATTGGGTTGTCGAGTTAGCATACAACCTGGGAAGGCGCTTTGAATCTGAAACAGAAAAAGAGATGATCTCCATGGTGGAAAATCTGCTGGTGGTGGCAAAGCAGGTAGGGGTTTTGTTCCTGTTGATCTCGGTGGGCTTTGGTATGGGGCGGATGGGAAAGCTGGACCGCCATACCCTGGACCGGCTGAGCACCCTGCTGCTCTTTGTGGTCAACCCCTGTATCGTGATCAACGCACTTCAGGTCCCCTTTACCCGGCAGCTGCTCTTTTCCTTGGGCTGGGGGTGCCTGTTTTTGGTGTTCCAGTTCCTGCTGTGCATCGGGGTGAGCATGCTGACCTTCCGAAAGGCGGCACCGGAGGTGCGGTGTATCTACCGGTATGCCCAGATCTACTGTAATTCCGCCTATATGGGCATCCCCCTGATCGCGGCGGTGATGGGGGGAGATGGGCTATTTTACACCGTGCCCACCATGATCGTCTTCTCCGCCTTCCAGTGGACCTATGGGGTGGCCCTGTTAGGGGGAAAGGTGTCGGTGAAAAAGGTGCTGCTGAACCCGGGGATCATGGGCATCGGGATCGGACTGTTTCTCTTTGTGACCCAGCTCCCGCTGCCCGGGGTGGTGGATACCACCCTGGAGACCCTGGGGAGCATGAATACCCCTCTGGCCATGCTCATCATCGGCGGGCAGATGGCCCAGGCCGATCTGAAGAGCGTTGTCCGCAAGCCGCCCCTCTACGCTGTCTCCGCCCTGCGGCTGGTGGTTTTGCCGGCCCTGACGCTGGTGATCATGCTGCCCCTGCGGCGGGTGGATACCAGTTTGTTCTGCGCGCTGACCATTCTGGCGGCCACTCCTACGGCCACGGCCACCTCCATCATGTCCCAGCAGTATGGGGGAGATTCGGTGACGGCGGCCCAGGTGGTGACGCTGTCCACCTTGCTGTCCATGGTGACACTGCCTTTCTTTGCGGCTCTGGCCCAGAGTTTGGTTTGAAAAGGGGATAATGGGAGGGCCTTTGGGAAAGATAGGGGCAACGCTTCACAAGGAGGCTCATGCCCATGAAAAACGAAAACGCCATGTATGCCCTGAGCTATGGCCTGTTTGTCCTCACCGCCCGGCAGGGGGAGAAGGACAACGGCTGTATCATCAACACCGCCGGGCAGGTCACCATCACTCCCAACCGGGTGACCATCACGGTGGACAAGAAAAATTTGACCCACGATATGGTGTTGGCCACCGGGGAGTTCGATCTGTCCATCCTGTCCAAGGAGGCGGAGTTTTCCCTGGTCCAGCGCTTTGGGTTCCAGTCGGGGAGAACGGCCGACAAGTTCAAGGACTACGGCGGGGCCCAGAGGGGGGACAACGGCATCCTCTATGTCACCGAGGGGACCAACGCGTGGCTGGCCTGTAAGGTGGCGTCCACCCTGGACCTGGGGACCCACACCCTGTTTTTGGCGGACGTTATTGACGGGGATATGCTCACCTCTGCTCCCAGCGCCACCTATGCCTACTATCACGCCCACATCAAGCCAAAGCCCCAGGGGGCCAAGGAGCCTGGGGGGAAGAAGTGGTGGGTGTGCAAGGTCTGCGGGTATGTCTATGAGGGGGAGAGCCTGCCGGCAGACTTCATCTGCCCCATCTGCAAGCATCCGGCGGCGGATTTTGAGCCCATGGAGGGATAAGGCGGGCTGACGATAGGACAAAGGCCAATATCCGGAAGGTCCGGATATTGGCCTTGTTTCTGTTTGGGCGGAGGCGCAGTGGCAGGCCATTGCCCCCGGGGGAAAGGGGAAAAGCTGGCCTTTGAAGATACACTACAACAGCGCCGGGCCGGCGGAGGGGGGCCAGACCACCACCCCGGAGTCGCCTAAGCCTACCGAGGCCCCCAAATCCACCGAAAACACCGACCCCAGGCACCGCCTATTCCGGAAGTCGGTCCTACCGGGCGGCAGAGGAGGACACCAAGGGAAACGGCCAGGCGGTGAAGCTGGCGGCCTTTGTGCTCACCGATGACAAGGGGGGAGGGTATACCTACTACCAGCTGCGGGATCTGGGACGGGCTTTGGGGTTCGATGTGGGGTGGTCGGTGGACAGGGGGATGTTTCTTGAGACAGATCAGCCCTATGATCCCCTGAACTGACAAGGTGATACGAAAACAAGCAGTGGGCCGAATTTGGTCCACTGCTTGTGGTTTCTGCGCAATATAAGAATGGTACAAATTGGGAAAGCCGGATGGCTCACTCTTTTGCAGAGTCCTCTTTTTCCAGCACTACCACCCGGATCTCCAGGACCCGGCGGTGGTCTACCTTGGTGACGGTGACATCCAGGCCGTCGGACTGGAAGCGGTCCCCCTCCTCGGGGATGCGGCCCACCTGCTCCATGACCCAGCCCGAGACGGTGTTGGCCTCGCAGTCGCCGGTGAGGGCGAAGAGGTCGTAGAGGTCGGTGAGGGCGGCGTGACAGGCGATGATGTAGCTGCCGTCGGGCTGCTTTTTGAACTCCTCGATGACCTCATCGTGTTCGTCCCAAATTTCGCCCACCAGCTCCTCCACGATGTCCTCCAGGGTGCATAGGCCCTCGGTGCCGCCGTATTCGTCCACCACCACTACCATGTGGGCCTTTTTCCGCTGGAGGATGCGCAGCAGGTCGGAAATTTTGGTGTTGCCCGTGGTGTAGAGGATGGGGGTCACTAGGGAGGAGAGGCCGGTGACGCCCCGGTAGCGGGCGGCGTGGAAGTCCTTCTCGTGGATGACGCCGATGATGTCGTCCATGTCCTCGTGGTAGACCGGCAGGCGGGAGTAGCCGCTCTCGGCGAAGGCGGAGGCCAGCTCCTCCATGGTGGCAGTGTCCTCCACGGCGGTGATGTCCACCCGGGGGGTCAATATCTCCTGGACCTCCATGTCTCCGAACTCGATGGCGGAGCGGATAAGCTCGCTCTCGTGACGGTCCAGGCCGCCCTCGGTCTCGGCCTGGGCCACCATGGTGACCAGCTCCTCCTCGGTGATGCCCTCCCCGTCCCGGGGGGGAAAGAGGAGGGAGAGGAGCTTTTTCCACTGGGCGAAGAGCCAGGCCATGGGGGTGAAGAGCACCAGCAGCACCCCCATGATGGGGGCAGAGAACCGGGCGAAGCCCTCGGCGTGCTCCTTGGCCAGGCTCTTGGGGGAGACCTCGCCAAAAATCAGGATGACGATGGTGAGCACGATGGTGGAGACCGTGGGGCCATAAATGCCCAGCAGGTGGGAGAAGAGGGCGGTAGACACGGTGGCGGCGGCGATGTTCACCACATTGTTGCCGATGAGGATGGTGGTGAGCAGCCGGTCATAGTCCTCGGCCAGGGCCAGGGCACGGCCGGCCCGCTGGTCCCCTGCGTCGGCCCGGGCTTTCATCCGCACCCGGTTGAGAGAGGTAAAGGCGGTCTCGGTGGCCGAGAAGAAGGCGCTGCAGACCACCAGGACCAGGATGACAAGGATCATGGCGATACTGTCATTGTCCATAAAAAGACGATCACACTCCGTTACACTTGTTATAGTGAGAGAAACTATACCACAGCCCGGGCAAAAAATCAAGGGAAGGAGCGCTTTTCCGCTTTGATTTGGTGAAATCCATACTTGCATCCCGGCGGGGATGGGGGTATAATCGTAACCAAATCAGGTTTCCCGAGGAGGCAGTCAATATGCAGGAATTTCCCATTACCCGCGCCACGGCGCGGAAGGAGAAGCCCGATCCCAAGACCCTGGTGTTCGGGCGCAGCTTTACCGACCATATGTTCCTGATGAACTATGAGACGGGAAAGGGCTGGCATGACGGGCGTATCGTGCCCTACGGCCCCTTCTCCCTGGACCCCAGCTCCATGGTGCTCCACTATGCCCAGGAGGTCTTTGAGGGGCTGAAGGCCTACCGGGCCCCCGACGGCGGGGTGCAGCTGTTCCGGCCCATGGAGAACGCCCTGCGGCTCCAGTCCTCCTGTGAGCGGATGTGCATCCCCCCCATCGATCCCCAGACTGTGGTGGACGCCATCAAGCAGCTGGTGAAGCTGGAGGCGGACTGGGTGCCCTCTGAGCCGGGGACCAGCCTCTATATCCGGCCCTTTGTCATCGCCACCGACCCCACTCTGGGGGTCCACGCCTCCCACACCTATCTCTTCGCCATCATCTGCTGCCCTGTGGGAGCATATTATGCCGAGGGCATCAACCCGGTGAAGATCTATGTGGAGGACCAGGACGTCCGGGCCGTCCGGGGGGGCACGGGCTATACCAAGTGCGGCGGCAACTACGCCGCCTCCATCCGGGCCGGGGAGCGGGCCGAGGAGCAGGGCTACGCCCAGGTACTCTGGCTGGATGGAGTGGAGCGGAAGTACATTGAGGAAGTGGGCTCCATGAACGTGATGTTCCAGGTGGACGGTACCGTCGTCACCCCGGCGCTGACGGGGTCGGTGCTGCCCGGCATTACCCGGAAGAGCTGCATTGAGCTGATGAAGAGCTGGGGGTTGAAGGTGGAGGAGCGGCTCATCACCGCCCAGGAGCTCTTTGACGCCGCCGCCGCGGGCAAGCTGGACGAGGCCTGGGGCACCGGCACCGCCGCCGTGGTCTCCCCCATCGGCGAGATGGCCTGGGAGGGTAAGCACATCACCGTCAGCGGCGGAAAGATCGGACCCCTGACCCAGAGACTCTACGACACTTTGACGGGGATCCAGTGGGGGCTGCTGCCCGATCCCTATGGGTGGGTCGTGAAGGTGTAAAGGGAGACAGGAAAAGAGAAAAAAGGCGTCCCGGGTCATCCCGGGGCGCCTTTTTTATGCTGTGGCTCACTCTTTCAGGGGGATGCCCTTGGCGTCCTTGTTGATGTGGCCGGTGAGGATCATAATGCCCTCGATAAAGCCCCAGATGGCGCCGATGCCGAAGCAGAAGGAGAGGGCGATCTGGGCCACGCCCCGTCCGGTGTTGCCCAGGTAGAAGTTGTGGATGCCCAAGCCGCCCAGAAAGACGCCAAGCAGACCAGCTACCAGTTTGGACTTCTGCTCTCCGGCAGGGCCTGCCTTGGACAGGTCCACGCCGCACTTGGTACATACGGCGGCATTGGGAAGAGTCTCACTGCCGCAGTTGGGGCAGTAGTGAACGCCCTCCCCCACCTTAACGCCGCACTTTATGCAGACGGCGGCGCTGGGGTCCAGTTCACTGGCGCAATTTCGACAAAACATAATATCCTCTCCTTTTATATTTCATGGGATGGAACACACACTAAGACGGTAGAGATAGCAGACGAAAAAGCCGCCTCCCAGTGAGGCCAGGACCAGCCGGTCCGCTGGGGGCCAAGGGGTGGGGCGACCATCCCGGAGGATGGCGGCAGCAATCAGGGGCAGGGACCAGACCATGGGGTGGTATTCCAGGGCCTGCCAGAGCTCTAGTCGGAGCAGGGCCATCAGGGCCCGGGTCATGCCGCAGCCGGGGCAGGGAAGCCCCCACAGGGATCGAAGGAGGCAAGGGGTCCCCAAAAGGGCCAGAAGACCGTATAGGGCGGCGGGCAGGAGCGGGCAGAGCTGCCGTGGGGAAGGGGGGCGGGGAACAGTCATGTTGTGACACCTTTTTCCCGATTTTGACAAAACTGGACGAAGTTCAACAGGATTTTCTCCATTATAGCTCCAAGAAAATACAATGTCAAGTAGAAAAATAAACTTGAAAGCTGTTCTGAACCTTTTGGGGAAACAAGTATCATAGAGGAAAAGAGACAGGGGGGATCGGCGGTGGAGCTGGATTACAGTCTGATTGGAGAACGGATCCGCAAAAGGCGGCGGGAGCTGGGGATGACCCAGGCCCGGGTGGCGGAGCTGTGCGACGTCAGTGATCAGTATCTGTCCAACATCGAGCGGGCGGTGTCCATTCCCTCCACCGAGGTGGTGATGCGCCTGGCGGTGGCGCTGGATACTACGCCGGACCAGTTCCTGGTGGGGACGGCCCGGCAGGAGGAGCGCTGGCGGGATGTGGCACAGGGACTTCGGGGACTAGATAGGAAGCAGCTGGAACTGGTGGAGCGGTTTGTGGAGTGGGTGGGAGAGCAGGAGATGTGAAAAGAAAAGCTGGGCCACGCGGTACAATGTACAGCGTGGCCGGTTTTGAGAGCAAAAGCGGTCTTTCGGGCCCCGCCTTGTGAAAGGGCCAAGCGTGGTAGTGCAGGCGGCCTGTACCCGCAGCTGTAGGCGGTACAGCCGCCTACAGCTGCGTTGTGGACCGCTCGCGGGGGTTGAAATAGGGGGACATTGAATAAATCCCTTATTAACCTTGTGTTGCTACTGCTCTATCTTCCAAACCCTTCGTCGAAATCACGAAAAAGGTTACTTCCTTTATATCATACCAATACTTTCAAGATTCAAGCAAATCATAAAAAGCAGCTAGGCGAAAACCCAGCTGCTCTTTTGCAAAGGCTGACATATGGATTGTATATTTATAAGACATTTTGCGAATTATTCGCTGTTTTACCCAACAACACTTAAATTGATAAGGGACTTGAATAAAAAGCAGGACGCGGCGTTAGCCGCGTCCTGTTTTGCGATAGGGGTCAGAGTACGAGGGAAGGGGCGGAGTAAGTCCGACTCTTCAGCTCGTTGTCCAGGAGATAGAGGGCCCGGGCGTCGCCGCCGAAGAGCTCCATCTTGGAGATCATGTCGTTGGCGTTGACCTCCTCCTCGCCCTGCTCCTTGACGAACCAGTCCAGGAAC
>CATJWI010000177.1 GCA_949744075.1 uncultured Eubacteriales bacterium
GAGATGGCCATCTTGGCCGCCTCCTCCGCCTTGTTCTTGCCGGCGGCCCGGCCCACGCCCATGTGAGCCATGCCGGCATTCTTCATCACGGCGGTGACGTCGGCGAAGTCCACGTTGATGAAGCCGGTATTCTTGATGAGGTCAGAGATGGACTGCACCGCCTGGCGCAGCACGTCGTCGGCGATCTCGAAGGCGTTGGCGAAGGTGATCTTCTGGTCGGTGGCGAACTTCAGCCGCTCGTTGGGGATGATGACCAGGGAGTCCACCTTCCCCTTCAGCTCCTCGATGCCCATCTCGGCCTGCTGCATGCGGCGGCGGCCCTCAAAGTTGAAGGGCTTGGTGACCACGCCCACGGTGAGGCAGCCCGTCTCCTTGGCGATATCGGCCACGATGGGGGCCGCGCCGGTGCCAGTGCCGCCGCCCATGCCGGCGGTGATAAAGACCATGTCGGTGCCCTCCAGGACCTTGGCCACCTGGGCCCGGCTCTCCTCGGCGGACTTGCGGCCCACCTCGGGATCAGACCCGGCCCCCTGGCCGCCGGTGAGCTTTTCACCGATCTGGATCTTCTGATTGGCGCTGGAGATGTTCAGGGCCTGCTTATCGGTGTTCACCGCGATGAACTCCACACCCTTCACGCCACTGCGCACCATGCGGTTGACGACGTTGTTGCCGCCGCCGCCCACTCCAATGACCTTGATGTTGACTACGGACTCGGGACCGGTATCCAATCCAAACGGCATAATCGCTCCTCCTAAAATCAGGTTCTTATGTAATGGGGTCATCTTGTGGCCGACACCCCAGGGTCCTCTATATCTTGTTATATTTTATCCTTCTTTGGCTTCGAGGTCAATAGTTCTCTGCGGATTTCTCCAAAGTTTTGAAACATTCTTGTGCCAAAGACCACTACGGCGGCCAGATAGAGGGGGATGCCCATCTTCTCTCCCAGCCAGGTCAGCAGTACGGCGATGACCGCGTTGCCGACAGTGCCCGAGAGAAAAATGGCCATCTGAAACTCCCCCTTCAGCCGGGAGCGGACGCCCCCCAGGGCGGAATCCAGGGCGGCCAGCAGGCCCGCCGCGGCGTAGAGGCTCATATTCGCCGGGATGTGCAGGGGGCAGAGGATCCCCAGCAGCAGTCCGGCTACCAACCCGATCAGCTCGATCATCCCGCCTGCCCCCCTTCTCCCTCGGCCGGCCGGGCGTGGTCGTACTGGATCACGCCCTGGTATTTGGGGATGGTCAGCTGGTCGCTGGCCGTCACCTGGACCTGGATCTTCCACTGGCTCAGGATATCCACCACCCCGTTGCGCATGGTGAGGGCATTATAGAGGGTAGTGGGGTCCCCAATGGCAAAGATCACATAGGGGGCGGCATACTGCCGTCCGTTCACTGTCACCACCGGTCCGGTGCAGCGGATAGCGCTGGTGGCCAGCAGCCGCTCCCCGTTGAGGGAGATGGCCTCCGCCCCCGCGGAGCGCAGCTCGTTCACCACGTTGAGCAGGTCGGAGTCGTGGATCAGGTAATCCGCCTCGTCCCCGGTGGTGTTGATGACGCTGGAATCGGAGAGAATGACCGTCACCCCCGGGCCGGTGACCTCGGCCAGACCAGCGGCCATCTCCAGCCGCTCCACCTCCAGCCGGAGTGCCTGCCCCTGGGCGCTGCCCTGGCTGGCCTGGTCCCGGTAGTGCTCCAGGTCCTGCTGGGTCTGGGCCAACTGCTGTTCCAAGGCCTCCGCCCGGTCCATCTCCTGGTTATAGAGTTCCTGGAGGGTCTCCAGACGGGCGGTGTTGGCGGCCGCCGCCTGGGTATTGCTGCGGACGCTCTGGAGCTGGGAGGCCAGCAAAAAGCCCACGATGGCAAACACCGCCGCCACCGACAGGCTACCGTAGCTCTTATTCCGCTGGGGCTTGTCCCCCGTCCTCCGGGGCGGGGACGGCCTGGTCCCCTCCTCCGAAGAAATCGGGCGGGACTGGGACTGTCCCGCTGTCTGCTGGGATGGCTCCATCCGGGCTCCCTCCTCTCACTATCGTAGTCTCCGGCAGCCACCGGTCGGTGAGCAGCCGGGCCTGGTCGTCGCCGTAGGTCAAGTCCAGGGTGCCGGTCACCGCCTCTCCCCGCTGCTGAAAGGTCTCCAGCACCCGCTGGAGGGAGAAGACCCGCTGGTCGAAGTTCCCCGCCGTGGGCACCGCCACCGTCAGGTCCGGACCGTAGTCAAAGTAGATCACGTTGCTGGCATTGACGTCGATGAACTCTCCCAGCCCGTCCAGCATGTTCCGTTTGGACAGGGCGGTGAGGAGGCCCCGGAGGCCCTCCAGCCGGCTCTGCTGCTCAGGCTCCACCGTGGTGGCCGCCCCCAGGCTGGGGGTCGTGGGCGTCAGCCCCAGGACCACCGGCAGGTCCCGGCCTATGGCGCTGTCCCCCTGCTCCAGCAGCTTTCCCCGGGCGTCGATGAGCCACCAGCCCTCCGCCTCGGTGGGCAGGACGGCAGCGGGCACGCACTCGGTGATGTGGATCTCCACCGTGTCGGGCAGCCGGTGGACCGGGGCCACGCTCTCTACATAGGGCAGCCGCCGGGTGATGCTCTGGGCGGTCTGGGGCCGGTTCACTAGGAACAGGTTGTCCCCGATCTCCACCCCTGAAGCGGCGATGATCTCCTCCGTGGTGTAGCGGCTGTTCCCCGTCACCACCACCTGGTTCACCCGGAAAAACACCACGCAACCGGCCAAAAGAGCGGCGAAGATGATCAGGAAGGACAACAGCTTATAGAGGCCGCCAAAGCGCCCTCTCCTCCGCCGCTGTCGATTCCGTTTCCTCCTCGCCGCCATGCCCCGGCCTCCCGTGTTCTCTATTTGGAGCTATTGTATCATCTCAGGATGAAAAAATAGTTAAGATTCGCTTACAATTTCCTCTGCTTCCCGGATCTTCACCCCCAGGGCGGTCAGATCCCCCGCCAGGTCGGCATAACCCCGGCGGATATGGCGCAGGCCGGAGAGCACCGTCTCCCCCTCCGCTCCCAGGGCGGCCACTGCCAGGGCGGCCCCGCCCCGCAGGTCGGTGGCCCGGACGTGGGCTCCAAAAAGCCGGGGCACTCCGCAGACCACCGCCACCCGGCCCTCCACCCGGATATCCGCCCCCATGCGGGAGAGCTCATCCACGTGGCGGTAGCGGCTGGTGAACATGTTCTCGGTAAACACGGTGGCCCCCTCCGCCTTGCACAGGGCGGCCATGACCACCGCCTGGGCGTCGGTGGGAAAGCCCGGGTAAGGGGCGGTGCGGATGGGCCGCACCGCCTTCAGCTGCCGGGGGGCCTCAATGGTGATCTTCGACCGGCCGCTCTCCACCCGGCAGCCCGCCTCGGTGAGGACGGCGGTAACGGTGGACAGGTGCCTCCAGTCCACCCCGGTGACCTCCCCCTCCCCGCCGACGGCGGCCACCGCCGACAGGTAGGTACAGGCCACGATCCGGTCGGCCATGACGGTATATTCCCCCCCATGAAGGCGTTTGCCCCCACGGATGGTGATGACGGAGGTACCCGCCCCCCGCACGTCCGCGCCCAAGGCCAGCAAAAAGTCCTGGAGATCTATAATCTCCGGCTCCCGGGCGGCGTTGGTGATGGTAGTGGTCCCCGCCGCCCCCACCGCGGCCAGCATGATGTTCTCCGTAGCACCCACGCTGGGGATGGAGAGGGTCACATCGCCGCCGTCCAACCTTCCATCGCAGCACAGCCGCCCGTTCCGCTCCCGGATGTCCGCTCCCAGGGAGCGCAGGGCGGAGAGATGCAGGTCGATGGGCCGGGGCCCCAGCTCGCAGCCCCCGGGGTAGCTCAGCTCGGCACAGCCCAAACGGCCCAGGATGGGGCCCAGAAAGACCACCGAGGAGCGCATCTCTCGCATGAGGCCGTCTGGCACATTGTGGTCTGTCAGGACCGAGGCGTCCACCGTCACTGTCTCCCCCTGCCGTTCCACCTTGCAGCCCAGGTGACGCAGTATGGCCAGGGTGTAGTCCACGTCGGTGAGCTGGGGACAGTTATGTATCACGCAGGTCCCGGGGACAAGAAGGGTGGCCGCCAAGATGGGCAGCACGCTGTTTTTTGCCCCCTGGATCCGTACCGCTCCAGAAAGGGGTACTCCCCCCTGGATCAGAAAAACGCTCATAGTATGCCCTCCCTATGGATTTGCTTCGGGTCATACTATGCCGGGTAAATGAGATTTGAGAGTGGAGATAGGAGATATTTGAACTGTGGCCGCCAAAGGCGGCTTATTGGAATAGTCCGGCTCCGCCGGACACTTTATCTCCACTCTCCACTCTTCATTTTACTCCTATTAAATTTTTCAAGGTGTCATATATTTTTTCGTTGGCGTCCGGAATGGCCATGGCGGAGAGCCTTCTGGCCATGTCGGAGCGCTTGACCTCGTCCTGGAGGAGCCGGGATGCTGTATCGTACAGAGCCTCCCCCGAACAGTCCTTTTCCGGCAGGAGGACGGCGCCTCCCGCCTGGGACAGGACCCTGGCGTTCTTGGTCTGATGGTCGGCGGTAACGTTGGGGGAGGGCACCAGCACCGCCGGCTTGGCGATAGCCGCCAGCTCGGAGACGGTGGAGGCCCCCGCCCGGCAGAGGACCAGATCGGCCGCCGCCATCACCAGGGGCATGTCGTAGATATACTCCCGGACCTCGATGCCGTTCAGGCTCTCCCCCGCTCCGCCGGCGGCCAGGTCCCGGGTCATGGCGGCGAAATCCCGGCCCGCCCCGTGAATGTGGCGGAAGGGAGCCCCCGCTTTGCTCTCCCGGAGGATAAAGTCGGTCATATAGCCGTTCATCTGCTCGGCTCCCAGGCTCCCCCAGTAACTGAGGAGCAGGGGGCGGTCATCCTGGATGCCCAGCTCCCGCCGGGCCTCGGCACGGGTATAGCGGAAGAAGTCCCCCCGGACCGGGGTGCCGGTGACCACCACCTTGGAGGGATCATCGTAGTGCTCCCGGCTCTCGGCAAAGCCCACCATCACTACGGTGGCTACCTTGGAAAGGGCCTTGGTGGTGAGGCCTGGGACGGCGTTGGACTCGTGAACGGCGGTGGGGATCCCTACTTTGGCGGCCGCCTTTACCACGGGGTAGCTGGCGTAGCCGCCGGTACCTACCACCAGGTCGGGCTGGAAGCGCTTTAAAATGGCCTTGGCCTGGCCGTCAGAGCGGACCATGTTCACCAGGGTGCCCACGTTGTGGCCAATAGCGGCGGGGGTCAGGGATCGGCGGAAGTTGGTGATGGTCACCGTCTCCAGCTCGAAGCCCTCCTTGGGCACCAAGCGGGTCTCCATCCCCCCGTCGGCCCCCGCGAAGAGGACCTGGGCATTGTCCCGCTCCCGGAACATCCGGGCCAGGGCTACGGCGGGGTTGATGTGGCCGGCGGTGCCGCCGCAGGTGAAAAGTATGTTCATGCAGATACCTCCAGTAGAAGGACTTCAAGGAGAAGGTTTTGCTTTTTTACCCTTGCTTGGGCGCCGGCACCTGCCGGGATACGCTCAGTACGATGCCCATCTCCACCAGCTGGATCATCAGGGCCGTGCCTCCATAACTGAAGAAGGGCAGGGACACGCCGGTGGTGGGAAGGAAGTTGGTCACCACCGAGATATTCAGGAAGACCTGGACCGCCATCAGGGTAGTCACCCCCACCACCAGCAGGGCCCCGAAGCGGTCCCGGGCGTGGAGGGCGATCCAGTAGCCCCGGATGATGAGCAGCACAAACAGGGCCAGGATCAGCGCCGCGCCGATAAAGCCCAACTCCTCACAGACGTTGGAGAAAATGAAATCGTTCTCCGCCTCGGGGAGGAAGAGCTGCTTCTGCCGGCCCTGGCCGAAGCCAACGCCGAAGAGGCCTCCCGAGCCGATGGCATAGAGGGACTGGATGATCTGAAAGCCCTTGTCCCCCGGGTCTGACCAGGGATCCTGCCAGATGTGGATCCGGTTTGCCATGTAGGTGGTCTGGGTGATGATGAGCGTCAGCAGGGCTACTACCGTCCCGCCGCCGATGGCGAACCACCGCAGCTTTACCCCGCCGGCATAGAGGATGGCGGCGGCAGGGATGAGGATGAGGATGGTGCCCGACATGTGGGGCTCAAAGTACATCAGCACGATGATGGCCAGCAGGATAAGACCGTAGGGCACCAGCTCCATAAAGCCCCAGTCGTCCAGGGCTTTGAAGATCCGGCCGGTGACGATGCGGATGTCATAGCGCCGCTTTTTCTCGCTGGTGCGTTTGCTCATACGAGCGGAGAAATAGAGGATCACCGCCAGCTTCATCACCTCGGAGGGCTGGAAGTCGGGGATGGGGCCGGGGCCCTTAATCCACCGCTTCACCCCGTCGCTCCGGTTGGTGTGGATACCGGGGATGAGCACCGCGATCAGCAGCAAAAAGCCGATGCCCAGGGCAATCACCGACAGCCAGCGAAAATGCTGGTAGTTCATTTTGGAGACGACATACATGATAACGATTCCCGCCGCGGCGAAGATGGCCTGGCGGTAAAAGTAGTTCATGGGGCTCTTCCCCTCGTGGGCCGCGGTGGCGTAAGAGGCAGAGAAGACCATGATGACCCCGATGACAGTGAGCATCACCACCAGCATCAGGAAGGGAAGGTCCAGGGGGCCCCGGGCCAGTTGCTGCTCCATAGTCAGGTCACGTTTTAGCTTCGGCAATGGATCACCCCCATGCGCTGGAATGAAACGTTAAAAATAAAAATAGCAAAGCTGTTTATTGTGGGCATAGCCCTTTCTTTTGGGATCCACCGGTCTTTGTTTTCCTTACACCAGGTATCTCTCCACCACCCCAAAATAGGCCGCCACGCAGAACAGGGCAGAGATCAAGGTGAAGACCGCTACCACCTTTTTCTCTTTCCAGCCGCACATCTCAAAGTGGTGGTGAAGGGGGGCCATTTTGAAGATCCGCTTGCCATGGGTCAGCTTGAAGTAGGTCACCTGGATGATGTCCGAGAGGGTCTCCAGGATATAGATGATCCCCACCAGGACCAGGATCAGCGGCATGTCGGTGGCAAAGGCCAGGCCGCAAACCGCGCCCCCCAGGAAGAGGGAGCCGGTGTCCCCCATGAAGATCTGGGCCGGGTAGTGATTGTAGACCAGGAAGCCCAGCAGGCCGCCCAGCAGGGCGGCGGAGAAAACGGTGAGCTCCGTCCTGCCCCACAGGTAGGTAACAGCCACAAAAAACACCGCCACCGGCACCGTCACCGAGGAGGACAGGCCGTCCAGACCGTCGGTGATATTCACCGCGTTTACCGCGCCCACCATGACAAAGGCGGCAAAGACCATGTAGAGCGGCCAGGGCAGGGGGATGGAGACGTTGTGGGTGAAGGGGATATACAGGTTAGGGACCAGGTAGTGCTCGTGCCGCAGCAGCACCGTCATCAGAATGGCGGCGGAGAGCTGGAGCAGGAACTTCCAGCCGGCGGTGAGGCCGGTATTCTGGTGGTGGACTACCTTCATATAGTCGTCGATGAAGCCGATGGCTCCGAAGACCAGGGCAAAGAGGAACACGTAGAGTCCCCCCCGGTCTCCGGCCATGATGTGGGGCCAGCCTAGGCCCACCACCAAAATGCCGATGGTGGCAATGAACATGAGCCCACCCATGGTGGGGGTCCCCTGTTTAGACATATGCCAGGTGGGACCGATCTCCTTGATGGATTGCCCCGCCTTCAGGGCCCGTAGAACGGGGATCAGCAGCTTTCCGATAAACACGGTGAGGACAAAGCTCACCGCCACCAGGATCAGGATCCCCAGGATCGATTCAGTCAGGCTCTCCATAATTTGGACCTCCAGCTTCTTTTGTTATTCGTCATCCTTGCTTTTTGACACAGGCTGGCATTGTATCACACTTTGGCAGCCTTGGCAATGACTTCCCGCTCATCCAAATGCCGTTTTTCCAGACCCACCTCCTGGTAGGTCTCGTGGCCCTTTCCCGCCAGCAGGAGGGTGTCCCCCTCCTTTAAGAGGCTCAGGGCCAGGCGGATGGCCTCGGGCCGGTCAGGCTCCACCAAACGGACGGTGTCGAAGTGGACCATTCCCTCCAGAATATCCTGGATGATGCCGTCACTGGCCTCGGTCCGGGGATTGTCGGAGGTGACCACGCACAGGTCGGCGCGGTGGGCAGCCACCGCCCCCATGAGGGGCCGCTTGCCCCGGTCCCGGTCCCCTCCGCAGCCGAAGAGGCAGATGAGCCGCCCGGGAGTGTGGGCCCGCAGCGCAGTGAGAGCGTTTTCCAGAGCGTCGGGGGTGTGGGCGTAGTCCAGGACCACCGTTCCCGGCCCCGGCCAGGGGGCCACCTCCATCCGCCCCTTTACCCCGGGGACTCCGGCCAGGGCGGCAGCGGCTTTATTCAGGGGGATGCCCAGCTCCCGGGCGCAGCTTAGGGCGCACAGGGCGTTGCTGACGGTAAAGGCCCCGGGGATATTCAGGGTCGCCGGGACCGTCTCCTCCCCGGCTACCGCCCGGAACTCCACATGGTCCGGGAACAGCCGGACCTCCTGGGCGGTCAGGTCTCCCGCCCCGGTGCAGCAGTAGGTGGAAAACCCGCAGGGGCAGCGCTCCGCATACCAGCGCCCCGCCAGGTCGTCCCCGTTGAGTACCGCCCGGCCGCTCTGGGCAAAGAGCCTGCCTTTCGCCTCCCGGTAGGCCTCCATGGTCCGGTGGAAGTCCAGATGGTCCTGGGTCAGGTTGGTGAAGGCCCCCACCGCGAAGGGAACGCCCCGGACCCGCTCCAGGCAGAGGGCGTGGGAGGACACCTCCATCACGGCGTGGGTGCAGCCCGCGTCCACCATCCGCCGCAGCCAGTATTGGGTCTCCCAGCTCTCCGGGGTGGTGCGCTGGGCTGGGAAGGTCTCTTCTCCGATCCGCTCCTCGATGGTGCCCATGAGCCCCACCGGGGCATTCAGGCACGCGCTGAGAATGTGCCAGAGGAGGGTGGTCACCGTGGTCTTGCCGTTGGTGCCCGTGACCCCCACCAGCTTCAGTCCCTTTGCCGGGTGGGCAAACCAGTTGGCCGAGAGGGCTGCCAGGGCCTTCCGGCTGTCGGGGACCAAGAGGATATCCTCCCCCTCCTCCCCCAGGATGGCGGCGGCCCCTTTGGCCCGGGCCTCCTCGATGAAACGATGGCCGTCTGTCTTGTACCCGCGCAGAGCCACGAACAGCTCCCCGGGCTTTATCGTTCTGGTGTCGTAAGAAATGCCTTGAATTTCCACGTCCTCCGGTCGCGGCCCCTCATAGCCCGCCCCGGTCAGCAGCGCGTTCAAACGCATATCAACACCCCTTATTCACTTTAAAAAATCTTTCCGCTCTTCACTCTCAACTCTCCACTCTGACCTCAGTCTACCATGGTATTATCCGCGAACATACAGGTCACGACCGTTCCCCGCTCCACTTCGGTGCCCACATTGATGGATTGGCTGGCCACCACCGCGCTGGAGGACATGTACCGGCTGTCGCCGCTGACCTTCAGGTAGAGCCCATGCTGGGCCAGAAGGTCCTTGGCCTCGCCGGCAGTCCTGCCCCGGGTGTCGGGGACGGTGACCAGGTCCGCGGGCTTTTCCTGTCCCAGGTAGAGCACGATCTGACTGCCGCTGGGGATAACGGCGCCACCGGCCGGGATCTGGGCGGTGACCGTCTCCCCCTCGCCCACGGTACGGACGGTGAAGCCCGCGTTCTGGGCGGCCTCTTGGCCGATCTGGCCGGTCTGGCCCACCAGGTTGGGGACGGTGACATCGATCATGGCCTGCTCCGCCTCGGTGTAGCTCTTCTCCACATCCATGTAGTCCAGGATGCTGTCCATGAGCTCCCCGGCCATCAGGGCGGCCATGTTGCCGCCGGAGATGTAGTAGCCGTCCTCCGTGAAGTTGCTGCCGTGGGAGACGGGCTTGGGGGCGTCGTAGGCCAGCAGCACCACGATCTGGGGGTCGTCGGCGGGGGCGAAGCCCAGGAAGGAGACAATGGTCCGGTCCTCGCCCCGGCGGCTCTCCACCGTCTCGGAGGAGCCGGTCTTGCCGCCGATGCGGTAACCGGGAACGTAGGCCCGCTTGCCGGTGCCGCCGTCCACCACGCCCTCCAGAATGGTCCGACAGCGGCGGGAGGTCTCCTCGCTGATGACCTGGCGGACCTCGGTGGGCTCGTTTTGCTTGAGGATGTTGCCCTCGGCATCGGTGATGGACTCCATCACATAGGGTTGCATCAGGTGGCCGCCGTTGATGACGGCGGAGGCCGCCGTGATGAGCTGGATGGGGGTGGCCTGGAAGCCCTGGCCGAAGGAGGCGGTGGCAAGGTAGGTGTTCTGCTGGGTGCTGGGAGCAGTGAAAATATTCCGCTTCCAGACAATACTGGTACCCTCGCCCTGCATGTCGATGCCCGTCTGCTCCAGGAAGCCGAAGTCCTCCAGATAATTATAAAACTTTTCGGCCCCCAGGGCCTGGCCGATCATCATAAAGGCGGGGTTGCAGGAGTTAGCCACCGCCTGGGCCAGGGTCTGGCTGCCATGGCCGTCCTTCTTGGAGCAACTGATCCTGCTCTCCCCTACCACATAGTAGCCCGGACAATAGTAGGTGGAATTCTCATTGATGACCCCCTCCTCCAGGGCGGCGGCCAGTACCATGGACTTGAAGGTGGAACCCGGCTCATAAGAGTCGTTCATGGCCTTGTTCCGCCATTGGCGGTTCTGGGACTCCTCCAGAGCTGTCCCATAGGCGCCTTCGGCGGCTGCCGGGTCGTTGCGCACCGTCTCCAAATACTGGGCCATTACCGGGTCGGTGACCGCCCAGGGATCGTTGAGGTCGTAGGTGGGAGAGTTGGCCCAAGCCTTGATGGCCCCTGTTTTGGGGTCCATGGCGATAACGAAGCCTCCGTTCTGCACATCGAACATCTCGATGCCCTTTTCCAGGATCCGCTCGCAGAAATACTGGATATGGTTGTCGATGGTCAGGTTCAGGTCGTTGCCGTCGAAGGCGTCATAGTAGTCCTGGAAAGAGAACTTCATCTCTTTTCCGTCCCCGTTCTTGGCGGTGACCACTCGCCCCGTCTCCCCCGCCAGGTCCTCTTCGTAAAGGGCCTCCATGCCGTAGGCCCCCTTGTTGTCATTCTTCCAGTTCACCCAACCGATGACCTGGGAGGCCAGGGAGCCGTAGGGATAATAGCGCTTACTGGTGGGGGTGGTGTAGACGCTGTTGGACAGGTGGTTATCCCGGATGAACTGCCACAGCTCCTCGGCCACCTCCCGCTCCACCCGGCTGGAGAGGACCTCATATTTGCTGTTCTTGCCCAGCCGGTCCAGCACCTTCTCCGGGTCCAGGCCCAGGATGGCCCCCAGCCCCGCCGCCACATCGGCCGCCTCGGGCCGGGGATAGTAGTTCTTTTTCTCCGTGAGCACCCGTCCCTCGCTGTTCTTGAACACCTTATCCCAGTTCTCCTGCACTGCCTCAAAATCCTTGGGGGAGAGGATCACGTCGTAGACTGTGCCCGACATGGCCAGCACGGTGCCGTTGGAGGCGGTGATCTTGCCCCGGTTGGCCGCCACGGCGTTGTCCCTGGTCTGCTGCTCGATGGCCTTATCCTGATAGAAATTGTGGTCCCGGATCTGGATGGCATAGAGCCGCCCGAACAGGGGGATGAAGGTCAGCAGGCCAAATAGGCCCAGCAGCACCAGGGTGCGCATCAGCACCACCCGGTTGGCGCCCCGGTCGGTCTGGGCCGGACGGGAGGGCTCTCCCCGGTCCCGGTATGCCATCCTGACTCCCCCTTTCATCATGGAAGGGCGTAAGAAAACTGCTTTTCTTACGCCCTTGCCTTTATGGCCGCGAAGGGCGGCCCTTTTCTCTTTCTCGCCTGTCTCGCCCCAATCTATGCGGGGGCGGCTCAGAAATATGACAGGATGCTGCCGATCATTTCCTCCACTGTATCCAGGAAGGAGCCGCCGGCCTCCTCTGCGTTGTAGACCACTACATGGTCGGGCTCGGTGAGGTCTACGTAAACCATCTGTCCCGCCTGGGGCCGGCTCATGGAACCGTCGGAGGTCACCGCGCTCTCGATGGCCCCCAGGTCGTAGGCCAGCTCATACCGGGCCCGGAGGGTGGCCTCCTCGCTGCGCAGGTCGGTCATCTGGCTATCCAGGCTCACCATCTCGCCGGAGATGGCGGACAGCTGCACAAAGCTCATCAGAATCAGCACCGCCATCACCGCCACAGCGGCAAAGCCGGTAACGGCGAAGAGGGACACCTTCCCCGCCGGGCGGACCTCCACCTGGGGCCGGGCGATCTGCTTGTGCCGGGGCTGTACATGGGGGCGGGGCCGAAGGACCTCTTCCCCGTCCAGTACCCGGGCGGCAGAGCCGTCGTAGGCGTAACCGATATTGCGATAAGGGTCATAGCTGGCCCGCTTGACGGCGCTTGCCATGTCGCTTCACTCCGTTCCTGCATCTTATTCTTCTGTGAGCTTTTCGGCGATCCGCAGCTTGGCGCTGCGGGACCGGGGGTTTTCTTCCAATTCCCTTTGCGTGGGGAGGATGGGCTTTCGGTTCACCAACTTCAGGCTGGGCTTTTTCCCGCAGACGCACACCGGGAAGTCCGGGGGGCAGGTGCAGCCCTTTACAAAGCTCCCATAGCCCGTCTTCACGATCCGGTCCTCCAGGGAGTGGAAGGTGATGATGCACAGTCTTCCGCCGGGGGCCAGGAGGGGCACCGCCTGCTCGATGACCCGCTCTGCGGCGGTGAGCTCGTCGTTAACGGCGATGCGGATGGCCTGGAAGGTCCGCTTGGCGGGGTGCTGCTTTTCCCGCAGGGCCTGGGCCGGCATGGCCGAGCGGATGATCTCCACCAGCTCCAGGGTGGTCTCTATCGGGGCTTGTCCCCTTGCCCGGACGATGGCGCCCGCGATAGCGGGGGCGTAACGTTCTTCTCCGTACTGGTACAGGATGCGCCGCAGCTCCTCTTGGGGCCACTGGTTCACCACCGTCCGGGCCGTCAGGGGTTGACTTTGATCCATCCGCATGTCCAGCGGGGCGTCGTGCATGTAAGAAAAGCCTCTGGCCGGATCGTCCAGCTGAGGGGAGGACACCCCGAAGTCAAAGAGCATCCCGTGGGCGGCAGGGGCTCCCGCCTGGGTCAGCAGCTGGGCAAGGCCGGTAAAGTTGCCGTGGATGAGGGTCACCCGGTCCATCCAGGGCGCCAGCTTGTCCCGGGCGGCCTCAATGGCGGCCATGTCCCGGTCGATGCAGTAGAGATGGCCGGTTGTGAGCCGTTTGGCGATCTCGGCGGAGTGGCCCGCCCGGCCCAGGGTGCCGTCCACATAGACCCCGTCGGGGCGGATGTTTAGGCCCTCGATGCACTCGTCCAGCAGCACCGGACGGTGGGAATACTGTTCCTCCATGGTCTTAGAAGCCCAGGGCTTCCATGCAGGCGGACATC
>CATJWI010000178.1 GCA_949744075.1 uncultured Eubacteriales bacterium
ACCTGAGCTACAGGCGCATATGGAGCGGGTGATGGGAATCGAACCCACGCGACCAGCTTGGAAGGCTGGGATTCTACCATTGAACTACACCCGCACAGGATGACGCCCTTAACGTCAGCCTTGATATGATAGCACATCCCAGCCTTGTTTGTCAATCCCTTTTTCGGCGGGAAGCGGTATCTTTCCAAAAAGCCTATTTTTTTCCTTGACAAACGCCCCCCCGGCTTCTATAATGCGAATAAACCTACCGGAAAGGTTGGAATTAAAATGAAGCATCCCAGCGTATTCTTTCGATGTCGGCGTACCCCTTAAAAGAAAAAACGCCCACATCAGAAGGAGGAGATCCATATGGGAAAGATCTATACATCCATTGAACAGCTAATTGGCCACACCCCCTTGATGGAGCTGACCCACCTGGAGCGGGAGCTGGGGACCACGGCCCGCCTGCTGGCCAAGCTGGAATATTTTAATCCTGCCGGCAGCGTAAAGGACCGGGCGGCCAAGGCCATGCTGGACGATGCGGAGGCCCGGGGCCTCTTGGGCCCGGGGAGCGTCATTATCGAGCCCACCTCGGGCAATACGGGCATCGGCCTTGCCTCGGTGGCCGCTGGCCGGGGTTACCGGGTGGTCATCGTCATGCCCGACTCCATGAGCCGGGAGCGTCAAATATTGATGAAGGCCTACGGGGCCGAGTTGGTGCTCACCGAGGGGGCCAAGGGCATGGCGGGAGCCATTGCCAAGGCGGAGGAGCTGGCCGCGGCCACCCCCGGCAGCTTCATCCCCGGCCAGTTTGAGAACCCCGCCAACCCCGCCGCCCACCGCGCTTCCACCGGCCCAGAGATCTGGGAGGACACCGGGGGCAAGGTGGACATTTTTGTGGCCGGGGTAGGTACCGGCGGCACCATCACCGGAGTGGGGGAGTACCTGAAGGCCCAAGACCCGGCGGTGCGGGTGGTGGCGGTGGAGCCCGCCGGCTCCCCGGTGCTGTCGGGGGGAGCGGCGGGTCCCCACGGCCTCCAGGGCATCGGCGCGGGCTTCGTGCCAAAGGCCCTGAATACCGTCGTATACGACGAGATCATCCCCGTCACCGAGTCGGCGGCATACTCCGCCGCCCGGCAGCTGGGCCGGTGGGAGGGCTTCCTGGTGGGCATCTCCTCCGGGGCGGCCCTCTGGGCGGCCATGGAGCTGGCCCGTCGGGAGGAGAACCGGGACAAGACCATTGTAGTCCTGTTGCCCGACGGCGGGGACCGCTACCTCTCCACCCATCTCTTTGCCGATTGATCCAAGGGCCCTTCCGGCCCCATCTGGAGGACCACAAGCTGCTCACCGGAGTCATCGCCCGCTTCCTGGGCAAGGAGCCCATCCTGGTCCCGGTGGAGGAGTAAAGAGAAGTAGAAAAAGCCCGGCCTTCTATGGAAGGCCGGGCTTTTTTCACAGCTGTGCCCTGGCCCGGTCCGCGGCGTCCATCAGCTCCTGATAGGTGGCCGGGTAACGGTCCATGGCCCGGATACGGTCCTGAACGGCCTGGGACAGACTGCGAAAATAGGGCTCCGCTCTGGGGTCCGGGGGCAGGAACACACAGCGCTCGTCGTAATTCCCCATCTTTCTCTCTCCCTCCGGGGCAGGTTGCCCCAAGGAGAGGATGCCCCAAACCGGGGAAAGAAATGCCGCGGCTCCTCAGCGGAGGACGTCCCCCACCAAGCGCAGGAAATTGCCGCAGCATATTTTTTCGATCTCCCGGGGAGAAAAGCCATGAGAGGAAAGGGCCTGGGGCACGTTCTGGGCCTGGGCGACGCCCCCGATGCCGGCGGTGACATGGCTCACACTTTCGTCGATGCCGAAATCGTCCAGATAGTCGGTAAAGTCAAAGCCCAGCCCCACATGGTCGATGCCCGCCACTTCCACGGCGTGCTCGATATGGCGGCAGTAATGCTCCAAGGTCCACTCCCTGGGATCGGCGGCCAGGAAGGGCCCGTAGGGACACACGCCCACCACGCCCCCCGCTTCACCGACGGCCCGAAGCTGGTCGTCGGTGAGGTTTCGGCTCTTGCCGCAGAGGGAGCGGACGCTGCCGTGGGACACCATAAAGGGCCCTTCAATGAGGGAGAGGGCCTCCCAAAAGGTCTTCTCGTTGGTATGGGCCAGGTCCAGGATCATATGGAGCCGCTGCAGCTCCCGGACGCACTCCCGCCCTGCGTCGGTGAGGCCGTGGTCCAGGTCGGCGTTGGCTCCCGCCGCCAGGGCGTTCTCCTCGTTCCAGGTAAGACTGGCCTCCCGGAGGCCCAAGGCATAGAGCTCTTTTAGCTGTCCTAGGTCGGAGCCCAAAAAGCTGAGCCCCTCGGCCCCCAGGATCAGGGCGTGCCTGCCGCTGTCCACGGCCTGATGAAACTGGTCCAGAGTAGTCGCCGCCACAGCTCCATTCTCCGCCTGTGCCAGCTCCTGGACCATGTGGCGGAGAATTTTGGGAGCCTGTTGGGCGGGGGGCTCAGGATAGACCGTCTGCTCCGGGTCCACCCAAATGGGGTAGAAGCCGCCGACACAGCCTCCCTTCTTCCACTGGGGGACATGGAAGCGCTCTATGACACGGTCCAGCCCCCGGGCCCGCTTTTCGTGTACGTCCTCAAAAAGGTCGTTGTGGCCGTCAAAAATAGGATACATAGCCCTTACACCGGAATGCCGAAGAGCACGGCGAAGAGGGTAATGATGGGCAGGGCGATCAGGGTCTTCTCAATAAACAGGATCACCAGGTGCCGCAGCTTCACGGGGATCTCGGACATCATGAGGATGGGCCCCACCTCAGACATATAGATGATCTGGGTGAGGGAGAGCACGCACACGATGAACCGGGTCCGGTCGGAGGCGATCTCGGCGGCCATAAGGGAGGGGATCATCACGTCGGCAAACCCGGCCACGGCGGCAGGTGCGGCCTCGGCGGCGTAGGGGATCTGGAGCAGCTCCATAAAATACCGGAAGGGAAGGCCCAGCCACTCGAAGACGGGGGTATAGGTGGCCACCACCAGCCCCAGGGTGCCGATGATCATCACCACGGGCAAAACGGAAAACACCACGCTGGAGCAAAAATCCACACTGCGGTCCACCATGCTCTTGGGCCCCTGAAAGCTGTTGGCCTTCCGCACCGCCAGCCGGACGGCGAACTGGAAGGTGGACATCCCCTCGGGCTTGTCGCCCACCAGGTTTTCCTTCTGGCCCTTGTAGTATTCGTTGGGGAAGAGGGTGATGGGCGGGATGCGGGCCATGATGGTGGTGGACAGCAGGGCGGTGGCGAACATGGTGACCACGATGGGGGTAAAGTACAGATCCACCGACAGAATGGTGGAGATGATGTACCAGTAGGCAATACCTGTGGCGGAGAAGCAGGTGGAGATGATAACGGCCTCCCGGGCGGTATAATAGCCGTGGACGTACTGGTCGTTGGTGACCATGATCCCCAGATTCTGATCCCCCAGGAAGGAGGTGATAACGTCGATCATGCTCCGGCCGGGGATCTTCAGCAGGGGCCGGGCCACGCCCCGGCACAGGGTGCCGATAAACTCCATGAGGCCGAAATCCAGCAGGAAGGGGACGAAGAAGGAGGCTACCACGAACCAGATCATGATATTGGCTACCAGGTCCAGCATGGTCCCGCCGGTATCCCCGCTGTAAAGGACCTCGGTGAAGAGCTGGAAAATAACGATGACCGCTAAAGCGGAGCCCACCAAGCGGGTGATAGTCTCCACCCACCCGGGGACCAGGATCTTTTTCAGCCGGGGCCGGTCCATGACGAACTTGGGCTTTGTGAGCATGCAGAAAAGGGTGGCCAGGGCGGTGGCGCACATCAGAATGGTGGCCACCTGCTGGGACCAGCCGGCGCAGGCCTTGGCGGTGTTGGTGAGGATGACGCCCATGACCATACCGGAGCTCCCTCCGTAAGAGAAGGGGCACAGGTACAAAAATGCCCCGATGGCCGCCGGGATGATGAAAAGCAGGAGCTCCTTCGCGGTGAGCTTCCGGGATGTTGTGATTTCCATGGGATACCTCCTTGGGGAAATGAATACTGAATGAATAAACTATGAATAACTGATGTAAATATACCACAGAAAAAGAAGGGACACAACTGTTCGTTTTCACAAAAAGGGTAAAAATCTTAAGGCTACTTTGTCGGATTTTCCCAGCAAATAGCCAAAGGGCCCTCCCGGGGGAGGGCCCTTCCAAGGCAATCGTAGGGAATGAAACTTTATACCACTTGAAAGAGATAAAACTTCAAATAGCTGGTCTCAGGCACCCCCCACAAAATGGGGTGGTCCGGGGCCTGCTGCCTGGCCTCGATCTGCTTGAGCTGTACCCCGGCGTCCCGGGCCGCCGCGGCTATCACCCCCAGGAACCGGTGCTCCTCCATAAAGTGAGAGCAGGAGCAGGTGGCCAGATACCCACCCCGGGGCAGCAGGCGCATGGCCCGGTAGTTGATCTCCTTATACCCCCGGGCAGCCTGGTCCGCCGTCCGGCGGGACTTGGTAAAGGCGGGGGGATCCAAAATGATAAAGTCCCACTCCCGCCGCCTCTCCTCCACCAACTGGGGAAGCAGGTCGAAAACGTCGGCGCAGAGAAAGTCCATTTTGCCCTCCAGCCCGTTCAACTGAGCGTTTTTCCGGGCCATATCCACCGCCGCCTGGGACACGTCCACGGCGGTGACGCGCTCCGCGCCCCCCAGAGCGGCGTTGAGGGCAAAGGAGCCGGTGTGGGTAAAGCAGTCCAGCACCCGGTGCCCCGCTGCCAGCCGCCCCACCGCCCGGCGGTTATACTTCTGGTCCAGGAAAAACCCGGTCTTCTGTCCATTTTCAAAATCTACGGCATATTTTACGCCGTTCTCCACGATCTCCGTCACCGTCTCCCCGGGGCTCTCCTCTCCCGGCAGGGCAAAGAACCCCTTGTTCTGCTCCAGACCTTCCTTGTCCCGGAGCGGGTCGTCGTTGCGCTCATAGACGCCCCGGATGTCCTGCCCGTCCTCCTGCAGAGCCCGGAGAAGCAGGGGAAACAGCAGTTCCTTTCGCCTATCCATCCCATAGGACAGGGTCTGGACCACCAAAATATCATGGAACCGGTCCACTGTCAGCCCGGGCAGGCCGTCGGCCTCCCCGAAGACCACCCGGCAGGCGGAGAGGTCCCGGGGCTCCAGCACCGTTTTCCGGTAGGCCCAAGCGTATTGGAACCGCCGCAGCCAAAAGCCCTCGTCAAACCGGTCGTTGGCGTTCCGGGACAGCAGCCGCACCCGGATAAGAGAGCAAAGGCTCAGCAGCCCCGCCCCCAGCCAGGTCCCCTTCTCGCTGCACACATCCACCAAAGCCCCGTTTTCCACCCCGTCCGGACAGGAGACTACCTCTCCGGCATAGACCCAGGGGTGCCCCGCCTCAATGGCCCGCTGGCCCTTCTTGGTGATGGTGACAATGGGATAGGGCCGGCTCTGCTTCATAGCGATCGCTCCGTTCCAATAAGATACCTGCATTATACCGAAAAGAAGCCCCCCTGTAAACCCCCGCCGCCACAACGCAGGGGGCCGCCGCCCTCGGCGGCCCGGCAACCCGACAAAAAGATACCTCCTCCCGACGAAAAGGAAAAGAGAAACACTCCAAACCACAAAACAAAAAAAGGGGAGAACAGGACAGAAAAAAGGGAGACCACCCCCTTCCATTTTCCGGCAAATATGCTATGATAGGTCTATCAAAATCCCCATCGAAAAGGAGAGAACACCATGGAACAGAAAGCCACCATGCTGGACTACATCGCCTCCACCCCCGAATACCTCCGCCAAAATATCGGTAAAAGTGCCGAATTAACGGCGCCCCTGGTGGAGGAGTACGTCTCCGGCGGTTATCAGACCCTCTGGATCATAGCCAGCGGCTCCTCCTCCAACGCCTCCTGGTGCGCCCGTCCCTTCCTCCGCCGCCATTTGGGCTGCGAGGTAAAGGTGCTGGCCCCCTTTACCTTCGTCCACAGCGAGAACGACTTTGGCCCCAAGGACCTGGTGGTGCTGGTCTCCCAGAGCGGCTACAGCCTGAACGTGATCCAAGCGGCCGACCTGATCCGTTTCCGGGGCCGCCGGACAGTATGCCTCACCGGTGACCTGGACAGCGACCTGGCCAAAAGCTGCGACGTGGCCGCCGACTACGGCGTAGGCCGGGAGACGGTGGCCTACGTGACCCGGGGAGTCACCACCCTGACCCTCTTTTTCATGCTCTTTGCCATCGAGGCGGCCCTTCGCCTGGAAAAAAAGAGCGCCAAGGAGGCGGAGGAGCTCAAAACCCAGCTCCTCACCGCCGTCCAGGGCAACGAGACCGCCCAAAAGACTTGGCCTGCCTTCTTTCAGGCCCACTACCAGTCCATGACGGGCATGACCAACGCCTATATCTGCGGCGCGGGGGCGGGCTACGGCATAGCCCTGGAGGGGGCGCTGAAGATCGGGGAGACAGTGAAGCTCCCCACCGCCGCCTATGAGATGGAGGAGTACATCCACGGCCCCAGCCTCCAGCTCACCCCGGCCTATACTGTCTTCCTGGTGGACACCGGCACAGGCCGGGAGCGGGCCCGGCAGATCTTTGAGGCCACCTGCATCGCCACCCCCCATACCTTCCTTATTACCACCGACCCCTCCGCCCAGGGGGAGGGGGTCTTCTCCGTTCCCTGCGGTGTGCCCGAGGAGATGACCCCCCTGTGTCTCCTGCCCGTCTTCCAGCTCACCGCCCACCAGGTGGCGGACGACCTGTCCCGCTGGCTCAAGCACCCCCTCCAGCAGAAGATGGAGGCGGCGGTCTCCTCCAAATCGGCCAACTACGTCAATAGCCCCATGAAGCGCCCCAGCTGACGCCCCAACGCCCCCCAACAAAAAGCCTTCCCCCAGAAGGGGGAAGGTGTCACGGACAAAGCCTGTGACGGATGAGGGGGCTGCCGCAGCAGACCACCGCCCCCACGCCGGCAAGGAGCCACCCCCAAAATACCATAGCCCGCCCCCAAAAAAACCCCCGCCGAAAGCAAACGCTTTCAGCGGGGGTCAGCATTTTCACAGAAAGCCGCCCGATACCGGGACCGGCCCCTTACAAAAAGACCTCTTATTCCGTGGTATAGTTATCAAAATACCCCTGAATATAGACGATAGGCGTCCCCTTGTCCCCGGAGCCCGAGGTCAGGTCGCACAACGACCCGATGAGGTCGGTGAGCCGCCGGGGGGTGGTGCCCTCAGAGACCATCTTGCCCTTCAGGTCCCCGTCCTTCTTCCGGATGGCCCCGGCGATGGCGTCCCGGAGCTCGGCGCCGGACAGGTGGCCAAAGTCGTTGTCAGCCAGGTACTTGAGCTTCAGCTCGTTGGGGGTGCCCTCCAGCCCGGCGGTGTAGGCGGGGGAGACCACCGGGTCGGCCAGCTCCCAGATCTTGCCCACGGGGTCCTTGAAGGCCCCGTCGCCGTAGACCATGACCTCCACATGCTTGCCGGTCTTGTCCAGCAGCTCCTTCTGAATGGCCTCCACCAGAGGCTGGGCGTCCCGGGGGAAGAGCTTCACCTGCTCCTCAGTGGCCTTGTTGGAGCCCAGCAGGCCGTATGGATTGCAGCCGCTCCCGTCGACCGGGGCGGTGAGGATGTCGTCCAGCCCCAGCACCCGCTCCCCGCCGGCGGCCTTCAGCAGCCGCTTGGACCGCTCCCGGGTGTGGATGTCGCAGGTGAGCACATCCTTGGTATACTCCAGCACCGCCCGGGGGTCGTTGGCGAAGATGACCTCCACCTCCGCCCCGGCGTCCTTGATGAGCTGCTCGTAGTACTCCACATAGTCCACTCCGGTGAAGGTGTGCTTCTCATAGCCGAAGAGTTCCCGGTATTTTGTCAGGGAGAGCACGTCCCGGTAGGGGTCCACCCCCTTTTCATCCAGGGCGTCCAGGGAAATGAGGTGGTTGCCAACTTCGTCGGAGGGATAGCTGAGTTGGAGGACGATCTTCCTGCAGCCCATGGCGATGCCCCGGAGGCAGACGGCGAAGCGGTTGCGGGAGAGGATGGGGAACACCACGCCCACGGTGCCGCCGCCTAACTTGGCCCGCACGTCGGCGGCGATCTGCTCCACGGTGGCGTAGTTGCCCTGGGCCCGGGCCACAATGGCCTCGGTCATGGCGATCACGTCCCGGTCCCGGATAGCAAAGCCGTCCTCCTTGGCGGCGTCCAGCACGGACTGGGTGACGATGTCGATGAGGTTATCCCCCTCACGGATGATGGGAGCCCGGATGCCCCGGGAAACGGTGCCGACGGTGCGGCTCATACTCAAGCACTTCCTTGTGTTTGGATTTTGTGGCATAATAAGCCATTTTCTTTCCCATTGTATCGGAAAAAAGAGGATTTGTAAAGAAAAACGTTCAATGGAGGTCGATGATCTCGTGGCGCTTGGGCCCGGTGGACACGATCTTGATGGGTACTCCGATCTCCTTTTCAATGAACCGCACGTAGTCCCGGGCCTCCTTGGGCAGTCTGTCAAAGGCAGTAATGCCCCGGATATCGCATTTCCAACCCGGCAGGGTCTCATAGACCGCCTTGGCCCGGCCCAGCCGGGCGGAGACGGGGAACTCCCGGGTGACCGTGCCGTCGATGTCGTAGCCCACGCAGACCTTGATCTCATCCAGATAGCCCAGGCAGTCGATGGCGGTAAGGGCCACCTCGGTGGCGCCCTGGACCATGCAGCCGTAGCGGCTGGCCACCGCGTCGTACCAGCCCACCCGCCGGGGCCGTCCGGTGGTGGCGCCGAACTCCCCCTTGTCGCCGCCCCGGCGGCGCAGCTCGTCCCCCTCAGCCCCGAAGAGCTCGGTGACAAAGGGCTCGGTGGGGGCCCCCACGCTGGAGGAGTAGGCCTTGGACACGCAGATCACGTCGGAGAAGGCAGTGGGAGGAACCCCGCCTCCCACGCAGCCATAGCCCGCCAGGGTGTGGGAGGAGGTGACGAAGGGGTAAATGCCGTGGTCCGGGTCCTTCATAGACCCCAGCTGCCCCTCCAGCAGCACTGTCTTGCCCTCCTTCAAAGCCTTGTGGATCACCGCCACCGTGTCTCCCACATAGGGGGCGATGGCCTCCCGCTGGGCCATGAGGCTGTCGAAGAGGGCCTTGGGGTCCAGGGGCTCCTTGTGGTAGAGGTGGACCCACAGCACATTTTTCAGGGTGCAGATGTGCTCCAGCCGCTCCATGAGGGCGGCCTCGTTGAACAGGTCGGCGATCTGGATGCCGATCTTGGCGTACTTGTCGGAATAGAAGGGGGCGATGCCCGACTTGGTGGACCCAAAGGCCTGCCCGGCCAGCCGCTCCTCTTCATAGGTGTCCTGGAGCACGTGGTAGGGCATGAGCAGCTGGGTCCGCTGGTCCACCAGGATGTGGGGAGCGGGGACCCCGCCCTCCTCTAACTGCCGGAGCTCGGAGAGGAACTTGTCCACATCCAGGGCCACTCCGGTGCCGATGATGTTGGTGGTGTGGGGGAAGAACACTCCCGAAGGGAGCTGGTGCAGGGCGAAGCGTCCATACTCACAGATGATGGTGTGCCCCGCGTTGGCCCCGCCCTGAAAGCGGATGACCACATCGGACTTTTCGGCGAGAAGGTCGGTGATCTTCCCCTTGCCCTCGTCGCCCCAGTTGGCGCCTACGATCGCTTTTACCATATTCGTTACCTCCGGCCGGGGGATTCGCAACCGTAGCGGGTTTGCCTTTTCCGGGGCCCATAACGAAGTACGGGGTTATTATAGTCTTGTAAAAAGCGGGATGCAAGTATTTTTTGACAGCGGCCCAAAGAGGACCCAACAAACGCCGACCAAGGGAAGCGGCGAGAGGCTCTCCCATCGTTTCATTCATTTCGCGCAGGAGAACCTCCGCCCCCTGCTCGTAGGGGCGGCTCCCCACCTTCTCCCAATAGAACCCAAGCCGCCCAAACATAAGGCCACCCCCGCCCGCTCAAAAACCGCTCAATGGACCACCTGATACCGCAGCCGAAGATATGAATCCTCCAAAACCACACATTCCTGCAATTTCAACACCCCCAATTGCGACAATTCCCCTTCCGAGCGCAAAGAGGTCCCGTCGATCAGGGTAGAGGTATCCTTGCCGCCGATCAAAACAGGAGCGACCACGATATCAACGTGATCCAACAGCTTTTCCCGCAGAAACAGCCCGTTCAGCGTGCCGCCGCTCTGTATGGTGAGCCTCTGGCATCCATACTCCGACTTGAGCGCCCCAAGGGCCTCCCCCAAAGACAACTGGCTCTGACAGATGATATGGAGGTTTTCCGCCTTCACCCGAAAGGCCGGATGGTCCCTATTGGAGGTGATCAGCACAAATTCCTTCGACAGGGCGCAAAAATAGCGGACGCCATGTTCGGTCAAATGGCTGTTGTCGACCACCGCAAAGGAGACAGGGGTCTTGCTGGGCATCTCCTTTTGGTTGACGCCCATCTTCTCCTGCACTCTGCCCGAGTTCAGCGACCACAGATCCGTTGTCTGCTCGATCTCGTAATATTGATGCAGTCCCTCCCGCACGCCCGGGATCTTGGGGAGATCCCGATCCACGTCCAGGTCGTCTGTGGCTCCGGTGCTGATCTTCCCGTCCACAGACATGAGCATAAAAAGCGTTGTAATGGGTCTATCCATATTGTCCTCCAAGCGTAGATTTGTGAGACTAATCATACCACGGCAGCTTTTGATTTACAAGCTGCCCCTGCCGGGAAGGCCGGAGTCTCCGCTTGTGTTTCCTCCCACATTGTGGTATAATTTCCATTCAAGCATAAACTGGTACCATCTGACTTTCAGGAGGGATCACCCTTGAAACTTGTGGTTTTGGCCGGGGGCCTGTCCCCGGAGCGCAACGTCTCCCTATCCTCGGGGACCAAGATCGCCCAGGCCCTGCGGGGCCTGGGGCACACCGTGGCTCTGGTGGACATGTACTTCGGCCTGGAGGACTACCCCGGCCTCCAAGGGGAGGGGCTCTACACCGCCCTGTTCCCGGTGCGCTGGGAGAAGGTGGACCGCCAAGCCCCTGACCTAACGGCGGTGCGGGCCGCCCGGAAGTGGGAGGGCAAGGGGGACTTTGGCCCCGGGGTCCTGGAGCTGTGCCAGGGCTCAGACCTAGTGTTCCTGGCCCTCCACGGCCAGTGCGGGGAGGACGGCCGGGTCCAGGCCGCCTTCGACCTGCTGGGCATCCCCTATACCGGCTCGGGCTATTTGGGCTCGGCCATCGCCATGGACAAGGACCTGACCAAGCGCCTGGTCCGGGACGTGACGGCGACCCCCGACTGGACCATGGCGGAATATACCGAAAAAGAGGTGGATTCCCTCACCAGCAAGACCCCGGTACCCTGTGTGGTAAAGCCGGTGGACTCGGGCTCCTCCATCGGAGTATCCATCGCCCGGGACAAGAAGGAGCTCCACGCCGCCCTGATAGAGGGCCTGAAATACGGTGGCCGCTGCGTGCTGGAGCGGTATGTCCGGGGCCGGGAGATCCAGGTGGGCGTGCTGGACGGCAAGGCCCTGCCCGCCATCGAGATCATCCCCAGGGAGGGCTTTTACGATTACGAGAACAAGTACCAGCCCGGCGCGGCGGAGGAGGTCTGCCCCGCCCCTATCACGGCGGAGCAGGCCGAGGACGTGGCGAAGCAGGCCGAGGCGGTCTACCGGACCCTGGGCCTGGCGGTCTACTCCCGGGCGGACTTCATCCTGGACGAGAACGGGGCGTTCTGGTTCCTGGAGA
>CATJWI010000179.1 GCA_949744075.1 uncultured Eubacteriales bacterium
CGCCGAAGATGACGGTGGAGCGCAAGGTCAGATTTTTCCCATAGGCCTCAAAGCTCTCCTGGATCTGCAGGGCCAGCTCCCGGGTGGGGGTGAGGATCAACGCCCGGATGGGCCGTACCCCCCTCAGCGGCTCCGCCCGCCGCCCGTCCAGCTGCTGCAAAATAGGGGCGGCGAAGGCACAGGTCTTGCCGGTGCCCGTCTGGGCGCAGCCCAGCACGTCCCGCCCCGCCAGAGCGGGGGGAATGGCCTTGGCCTGGATAGGGGAGGGGGCCTGATAGCCCATGTCCTTCAATGCGGAGAGGATGGCGGGGCAGAGCCCCAGTTCTTGAAAGGTCATAAAAACGTTCCTTTTTGTCGAATGTCCCGTCCATGGCAAAAGGGGGGCGCGCCAAAGGCGCGTCCCGGACGGGAGAGCGGAACCTATAGCGGCAACGCCGGCCCCTGCCTTCCGCTGGCGGGGACAAAGCGCGGCAAAGCCGCGCAGCTATACAAATGTTTTCCCTTTGGACCCCCGCTTATAGCGGCACAGCTGCTCCCGGCAGGAAGCGCACTGGAGGTTCCGGTTGGAACCCTGCCAGAACCGCTCCGGATACCGGCGGTACCGCGCCTCCCACACCCACAGCACCAGCGCCCCCGCCCCGCATAGGGTCCAGGAGTACCAATGGGGGACCCCCATCAGCGGCGCGGCCATCATCCAGGCCCCCCAGGCGAAGATCCGGCAGTTGACGCAGCAGCGGTTGTGCATCAAAAAGGTCTGAAAAGGGCAAAAAAACAGCACGCACACCACATCGCACAGATAACACAGGGCGCACATCAGCACCAAAAAGGGCACGCTCAATACCCCCACATGATACAGCGCCCCAAAACACAGGTTGATGGCCAACCACACCAGGGCCACCTTCACCGCCCCCCGGTCCTGCTCCTTCACCGCCCGGGCCAAGGCCTGGGGGTCATATCCCTCCACAGGGTCAAACCGGCTGGGGTACTGCTTCAGGCACCCGGTGGTAAGCCCACTGTTGGTGTCCAGCTGGACCAGCATGGAAAACAGCACCGCCGCCCACAGCAGCATAAGGGGCCAGGACAGGTCCCCGGCGGTAAAATCCAGCCACTCCGGCCGGAGCAGATACACCCCGCCCATGACGAGAAACACCGCCAACCGGAACAGAAAATCTATGATATAACGCCGTGTCACGTCAGACAGCCGAGGCAAGGGACCACCCATCCTTCTATCTCTGATCTTGCTGCGGGGCCGTCCATCCCTTTCCGGGCTCCAGCCGCCTTTCTATTGTACCACGCTTCCCCAAAAATTACAACTCCCTCAACCCCCGCACCACCAGCTCCACCGTATCCTCGATCCTGGGCTGGTCGGAGTCCACCGTAAGGTCGGCGTACTTCTCATAGAAGGCCGCCCGGTAGTCATAAAGGTCCTGAATGGTCTGTCCCGGCGCCAGCGCCACCCCCCGGGTGGCCAGGTTGCCCAGCCGGTCCAGCAAAGCCTCGCACCTGGGCTTCAAATACACCACCGGCCCCAGCTCCCGCAAATGCTTGGCCCCCGGCTCCCGCAGCACGGCGGAGCCCCCGGAGGCCACCACGGTGTTCTCGCACTCCAGCCCGGCGATGACCCGGGCCTCCAGGTCCAGGAACGCCTCGGTCCCCAGCCGGTCCAGCACCTCCTGGAGCAGCTGCCCCTCCTGCCGCTGGATCAGCAGGTCAGTGTCCAAAAAGGCCAGCCCCAGCCGCCGGGCCAAAAGCACACCCACCGTGGACTTCCCCGACCCGGGCATTCCGATCAATGTGATATTCATAGCCCGCCTCCCGGGAAAAAGATCATATGGGGCATTATACCAGCCCCGGGCCCCCTTGACAAGCCCTATTCCTCGATCTCCGCCCGCCCGGCGGCGTCCCGCAGCAGCAGGTTGATGACCTCGTTCCGGGACCGGTTGCTCTGGGAGGCCAGGGCGTCGATCTGCCCCAGCAGGTCCTCCTTAATGCGGATGGAGATGACCTTATTCCCGTCCTCTCCCCGCAGGGGGGACCGTTTTTTAATGGTGATCCTGTCGCTCATACCTTTCACCTCATTCAAAATTGTATGTTGACAGGATTTATAAATATATGTTACACTCACAAATAGTCAATTGTATTTTATTCAAGAATACATACAAAGATACAAAGAGAGGCGACACCATGGACCAAGCCCCCCACCCCCAGCAGCCCCCGCTGGCCCAAGTCCAGGAGCTGCAAGAACTCAAACGCCGCTACAGCATCTATGACACCGAGACCCTCCGCCACTGGCTCCCCGCCCTAACCGGCATCCACCACACCGCCATCCTCTCCCTCCTCCACGACCGGGAAACGCCCTCCTAAGCCCTACTGCCCCAAAAACCAGCCGGACCCTTTTGATCAAAAGGGTCCGGCCTTTTTGTTGTTTCGCCCCGCTCAGCGCTCTCAGGCAAAATAGCCGGTCAGCTCCTGCCCCCGCAGATGCCCCAGCCCCAAATTTTCCAGTGTCCGCCCCCGGGCATAGTAGTCGGTCTTATGCATGGCGGAGGCGATGGTCACAAAGGCCTGAAACAGAGGGGTCTCCACCCCCATGGCCCGGGCCACCGACAGCAGCAGGCAGTCCAGGATAGGGGTGTCCTCAGTAATGTGCCGCCCAAAGAGGCTGTTGGGCCCCTCCAGGTTTTTGAACCAGTCCATGCTGTGGTCGTCATCATCCAAAAGAGGCTTGAAAAACCCGGACAGGGAAGGGGAGGCGGGATAACCCAGAGCGTCCATCACCCGCTTCTTCTCCTCCCAGAGGGCGTCCTCCACCACCAGCACCGTGGGGGTGATGCCCTGGCGGAAGAGGTAGTATTTCCCTCCCGCCTTTTCAATGGCCCCCGCATTGAGCACCACCGGGCAGATATGGCTCATCATGTTCCCCACGTCCAGGGCGCAATACAAAATATTGGGTGCCTTCTTCAAAGGATATATCTCCCCAAAGGCCTCCAGCAGCGCCTCAGTATCCCTGTTGGGCCAGGCCGCCGCGGGCTTGGAGGACAGCACCCCGCCCACCACCGTCCGGGCCTCTCCCACGATGCGGGCCGGGTAGAGGTTGCCGCAGGTCTCTCCCACCACAACGCCCTCCACCCCCATTTCATCCAGCACCCTGCGGTAGAGGAAGGAGCCGAAATTCCCCGCCGACAGCAGCAGCCTGTGCCCCGCCCGGAGGTGGGGCGCCAACGCCCGGGCCACCGCCTCGTCCCGGTTGGAAATGGTGCAGATAATGACCCGCTCCGACCAGTCCATGGCTTTCTTCAGGTCGCAGGTCACAAGCTCCAGCTTCCCGGTCCCGCTGATCTCCGGGCCCTCGATGTGGATCTCCATGTGCTTTCCGGCGTCCGCCAGGCTCTCCTCAAATTCCGGCTGTTCACACAGGCACACTCCGTACCCCCGAAGTCCCAGCTCCGCCGCCAGCACGTGCCCTGTGGCGCCGCCGCCAAACACCGTGATCTTTTTCATTCCGCCGCGCTCCTTTCTTTCTCTACCCCTGTGCCCCTCATAAACCCCAGCCACCCTCCAAAGGCGGCCAAATTGATGGCCGCCGCGGTGACAAACACCGCGTAGTAGCCCACATACTGGGCAATGTACCCCCAAAGCATCCCCCCTGCCGAGGTCCCGATGTCATTGAAAATGTAGTACGTCACCGTAGCCACGCTCTTATGTCCCGGCTCCGCCGCCCGAAGGGCCATGGCGATAAAGTAGGGCTGTACCAGCCCCACCGATATACCGTAGGCTACTCCCATGACCACCGCCAGCGCCGGCTGTCCGTTCCGGGGCAACACCAGCAGTACCAGTGCCAACACTCCGGAGGCCACGGGGATGGACAGCTTCTCCGGAATGGTCTTGTGGAACACCGTGGTGGCCACCCGGATCCCCAACACCCCCACCCCCGCCGCCAAGTAGAAAAACAGCGTATGGTTCAGGTCATATTTCTGAGCATACAAGGGCAGGAAGGACACCGTACAGGTGGCCGCCATGGCCGAGCCCATGAGCAGCAGGGAAGGGGGGACCGACTTCCGCTCCAAAAAGGGCTCCCGCTCGCCCCCCGGCGCCCTCTCCACCGGCCGCAGTTGGGGCAGCCGCACCGCCAGGGAGAGGATGATGGGCACGCTCATGACGGCGGAAAGCCCCCGCAGGGTCTGGGAGTACCCCACCCGCTCGATCAGTACCCGGCACAGCGCCGGCCCGAAGAATGACATCACCGGAATGGCGATGCTGAAATACCCCATTCCCTCCTCGAACCGGTCAGCGGGAACAGTCTCGGCTACCAGGGAGGCGATGACCCCGGCGATATAACAGATGGCCAGACCCTGGGCAATGCGGATGGGGATGACCCACCCCACCCCGGGCAGGACGTCCAGACAGAGGTTGCTCCCCGCCAGGAGCACGAAGCAAAAGCAGATGCTCCGGCTGCTGGATACTCTGGAACCGATCTTCACCGCATACCGCCGAAAGCAGATACAGGCCAAGGGAAACAGCATATTCAACACTCCGGCTGCGGACTCGGACACCCCCCGGCTGTTCATCAGGACAGGGAGGGCCGCCAGGGAGGACTGGCCAAACAGGCAGTTGAACAGACCCAGAGCGATCATGGTGCCGTATTCCACCGTAAATAATTTACTGCGCTTGTGCCCTGGAGACATTTTCGTCCCTCCTTTTTATAAAAGAGATGGCGGCCGGCGTAGGCCAACCGCCATCCCAAAGGCTTTTTCTCCTGATCACATCAGGCTGGGCAGCCATGTGGCCAGCTGTGGGATAAAGATCACCATCAGCGTCCCGATGACCATAGCCACCAGGAAGGGCCAGGACCCCTTGATGACCTCCGGCATCGTTGCCTTTGCCACCTTCATAGACACAAACAGGCACAGTCCAAAGGGCGGCGTCACAAATCCGATCTGGGACATGAGCACCGCGATGACTCCAAACTGGAACAAGTCAATGCCAAAGTATTGGAGCACCGGCAGCATGATGGGCCCCAAAATGATGACCACCGTGGCCACGTTGGTAAAGCAGCCCACGATGAGGAACAGCAGGCACAGCAGAAACAGCATCACATACTTGCTGCTCACATTGGACACCAGTGCCTCATAGACGATGGCCGGGATATTGGCCGTGGTCATAAACCAAACAAACACCTGGGCCGTGGCGATGGTCAGGGTCAATGTAGCCGCGCTCACCGTGGAGCCCTTGATAATGTTCCACAGCTCCTTGGCGGGAATGGTCCGGTAAATGACCATCTCCACAAAGAGCACATAAAACACCGAGATCACCGCCGCCTCCGTAGGCGTGGCGATGCCGCCGTAGATACTGCCCAAAATAATGACTGGGAACATCAGCGCCCAAAAACTGTCCTTCAGGACCAGCAAGATCTCCTTCAGGCTCTTTTTCTCCTCCCGGGGAAGCCCCAGCTTCTTGGCCGTAAAGAACACGTAGGCGCTCATGAGGATGGCCGTCACAATACCGGGAATGACGCCCGAGAGAAACCCCTTGGCCACCGACACCCCCATAGCCACCGAGATCTGCAGCATGGGCACCGACGGCGGGATCATGACCCCCAGGGTGCCGGCGGTGGTGATGATGCCGATGACCAGAGGCTTGGGATACCCCGCCTCCAGCAGTTTGGGCAGCATCAGCGCCCCGATGGCCACCACACAGGCAATGGAAGAGCCGGTGATGGCCCCAAACAGTGCGCAGGAAAACACCGTGGCAATGCCCAGGCCCCCGGGCAGGTGCCCCAAAAGCGCATTGATGGCGTTCACCAGCTTTTGAGAGGTCTTTCCCTTGGCTGCCAGGTCACCCGAGATGATAAAGAAGGGCACGCACAAAATGACATAGCTGTTCATCCCCAGCACGGTCTGCTGGGCCAGAAGGGTCCCGTCGTAGCCGCCGGACATGATGCCCACCGCCGCCGCTCCCAGGACCACGTGAGCCACAGGCACTCCGATGATCAGGAGGCCGAAAAACGCAACGATCACTAACGCCATAAGTCCTCAGCCTCCTAATTCTCTTTGGTGTTGACTTCGGTGAAGTCCTGCTTGCCCACCACCGCGTTGCGGGCGCACTTTCCCGTCTCAATAAAGTAGCGGATGCCCATGGTGACCATCCCCACGCACACAAAGATCCACATGATATAGGCGGGGAAGTTCACGCTCTCCATGGACTTTTTCATCTTATAGAGCTTCATGCACCAGTTCACCGCGTAATACCCCATATACCCGTACAGCAGGCCGCTGATAAGGTACGCCACGGCCTTCAGGGCGTATGAGGCTCTCGGGGGGAGTATTTGGTACAGGGCGTCCATCACCATGTGGCCGTTCTCCCTCGCCGCGTGGCTGGCCCCGATGATGGTGGTCACCACCAGGGAGGCCCGCCCGATCTCCTCCATCCACTGGAATCCCTGGATGCCCAGGTTGCGCACCACCACGTCATAGATCACCAGGGCCCCAATGATCATGGTAAAAGCGGCGATAAAGTTCAGCTCCAGCCAGCAATATGCCGCTGTGAATTTGTCCCAGACACGTTTCAGGCCTTTCATGCCGCGCCTCCTCTCCAGCTCTTCCTTTAGGCGTTTTTGATGACGGTAAGGGCCGCCAGCTCGCCGATGTCGGCCTGCTCCTCCAGCTTGTCCACCACGGCGATCATCCGCTCGATCTGCTCCGCGGGCAGATAGGGGGCCGCCACCTTCCGGTAGTGGTCATACTCCTCCTCCAGGGTATAGTTGTTCTGGGGATGCCCCTTGGGGAACTGGCAGCTTTTGTGCAGCTCGGTGCCGTCCTTCAGGGTGATGTCGATAGTAAACACCGGGAAGGACCCCGTCTTGAAGATCTCAAAGTTGTGGAAGAAGGTAGTGGTCTCCCCATAGCCCTCATACTTCTCACAGAAGGCGATGAGCTTCTCGTTGTGCCGCATCTTGTCGGAGAAGGACCCGGCGTCCAGCCGGTGCTCCGGATGCATCATCAGCGCCGTCAGGCAGTAGGGGATGCTGAACTGGGCGTCCAAAAAGCCCTTGGTGGTCTCCTTGTAGGGACTCATGATAAAGGGCATGTTGGGCTTCACCCGGATCTTCTCCACCTGGTCCATCTCAAAGGGGTGCTCTTTCAAAAGGTCGGCCAGGGCCTCCAAAGGGATCTGCACCCACATGTTGGCCGGACGGTGCTTCAGGTAGCAGGAATCCTTGATAAGCCACAGCTTGCCCAGGTCCTTGCCGTACCAGCTCTCGTCCTGCTGGTCGGAGACCATCTTCCAGTACCCGTCCTTCCCGTCCAAAGCCCCCCAGCAGTTGTCAAAGCCCCGCCGGGTCACCTCGGCGGCATAGATGCCGTTCCGGGCGGTAAACCCGTGCTGGTAGTGGTAGATATCCGACTTGGCCGGCCCGTCCCCGTGCTTGTTGATGGGCACCGTGGCCTGGTAGAGGGAAGCTCCCAGCACCTGCTCCATCTGCTTGGCGTCCAGCCCCATGAGCTTGGCCGCGCCCATGGAGGCGGCGAAAAGCTGCCAGCTCACCAGCCCCCACTCCCGGCCGTCGGCCACATACTCCGCCGTGGGCTGGGCCGCCATGGCGATCCGCTGGGAGCCCTCATAGGCCGCTACGATGCTCACCAACAGGTCCTTACCCGATTTTTTCCACTTCTCCGCCACCGCCACGCAGGCGGGGATGCCAATGGCCGAAGGGTGCCCCGTCCAGGTGCAGTCCTCCCAGTCCATACCGTCGGCGATGGTGCCGTTGGCAAAGGCGGCCTCCTCCGCCGGGACCTTTCTCCCGTCGGAGCACCAGATGGTGGCCTCCTCTGCGCCCCCCTTGCTCTGGGTATAGGCGGTCACCTTTTTGGTGATGGGCAGGGGAGCGGCCGCCATGCTGGCCGCCACCGTGTGGAGGAGCACCTTTTTGGCCTGCTCGATCACATCCCGGGGGATATCCTCATACTTCAGCCCCGCGATATATTCGGAGATCACTTGAGAATGGCTTTTCATGATATACACCTCACTTCTTCCAAAAATCAGTCCATCACCAGTAACTCAGCCAGCGCATTGATGTCGCTCAGGGACTCCAGCTTGTCCAGCTTGGAGATGACCGCCTCGATGCGGCTCTCAGGCAGGTAGGGCCGGCACACCATACGGAAGTGGTCATACTCCTCCTCGTTGGTGAAGTTGTTGCGGGGATGCCCCTTGGGATAGCGCATCTTCTTCTCCAACACGGCGCCGTCCTTCAGGGTGATCCGCAGCAGGATCTCCGGGAAAGAGCCGGTCTTAAAGATATCAAAGTTATCAAAGGGGATCACCGGCCCGCCGCCGTAGGCGTACTTCTTGCTCAGCTCGGCGATCTCCCGGCTATTGCGCATCTCCGGGGAGAACCAGTGGGCCCCCATCCGGTGCTCGGGATCCAGGATGTAGGCACTGAGGCAATAGGGGATACTGAACTGTGCGTCCAGGGGGCTCTTGGTGGAGGCGAAGTAGTCCCCGCAGATCATCTCCATCTTGGGCTCGGTGTAGATCTCCGCCACATCCTCAGCGGTAAAGGGATGCTCCTTCATCAGCGCGTCCAGGGCCTCCAGGGGCGTCTGGACCCACATGTTGGCGGGCCAGTGCTTCAAATAGGTCTCGTTGATGTACCAGACCTTTCCCAGGTCCTTCACCAGCCACTCAAAGTCCGCCTGGTCGGAGACCTTGTGCCACAGGCCATTTTGCCCCTCAAAGGCGCCGTAGAGGTTATCAAACCCCAACTGGGCCACTTCCGCCGACACCACACCGTTCCGGGCACACCAGCCGTGGGAGTAGTGGTACACATCGGATTTCCCCGACCCCTCCGAGTGCTTGTTGCAGGGCACGATGACCTGATAGAGGGCGGCCCCCATGGTCTGCTCCATCTTGTCCGCATCCAGCTTCATGGCCTTGGCCGCCGCGATGCAAGCGGCGTAGACCTGCCAGCTCACCAGCCCCCAGCCCCGTCCGGTGGCCAGGTAGTCCTTGGTGGGCTGTGCGTACATGGCGATGCGCTGATAGCCCTCTTGGGCCGCGATCAGTGCCAGCAGGTATTCCTTGCCCGAAAGATGCAGCTTCTGGGACACCGCCATAGCCGCCGGCACGTCTCCCGCCGCGGCATGTCCCGTCCAGGTGCAGTCCTCCCAGTCCATGATGTCGGCGATGGCCCCGTTGGCAAAAGCCGCCTCGCTGGCGGGGACCTTCTTGCCCTTGCTGCCCCAGATGGTGGCCTCCTCCACGCCGCCCTTCTCGGTCATCATGTCGATGGTCTTTTGGGTCTGGTCCAGGGGCGCCGCGCCAATGGAGGCGGCGATGCAGTGGAGGGTCATGCGCTTGGCCTGCTCCACCACGTCCCGGGGGATATCCTCATACTTCAGATCGGCCAGCCATTGACACAAACGCTGTGTATAGGTCCTTTCCATATCGCTTCATCCTTTCCGCACATAGTAAGCCGACTTTATTTCATCCCTCGGGGCAGGAAAAGCCCTGCCCCGGGGGCGCTGTTCTGGTCCCGTTATACCCGGCCTGTCAGTGTCATCAGCGCATTATAGGCGTCCTCGCCCACGATGCTCTCATACTTCTCCCACATGGGGGCCACCGCGTCCTTGCAGGCCTGGATCTCCTCCTCAGTCAGCTCATCGTGGGTGATGACGTTCACCCCCACGCCCCGGCACTGCTCCACATAGTGGTCCACGAACTCCGACACATGGTCATAGCTGGCCTTCTCCGCCTCCTGGGCGGCCTGGCGGAAGATCTCGATCTCCTCGGCGCTCAGCTTGTCATAGGCCCCGTTGGAGATGACCAAAGCGTTGATGGTGGCGGTGATATTGAACTGGGTGGCGAACTTCTCCACCTCGTAAAACTTCTGGTCATAGAACATGGACAGGCCCACATCCTCGCCGTCCACGATGCCCTGCTGCAAGCCGGTGTAGAGCTCGGCAAAGGTGACGGTGGCCGTGGAGGCCCCCAGGCTCTGGAAGATATCGGTGAACACCTCGCCGGCCATGACCCGGAAGGTCAGTCCCTTGAAGTCCGCCGGGCTGCGCACCGGCCGCTTGGCGTTCTGGCAGCCCCGGAACTCCGCCGAGAAGGTGGACATGAAGTGGGCCAGCCCGGAGTCATCCACCGCGCCCTTCATGGCGTCATAGTAGGGCCCCGCCTCAAAGCCGCAGATGTCCCACAGCTGCTCCAGGTCGTCAAAGGCAAAGGGCAGGTTGTAGGCATAGAGCTCCGGCCACACCGTGGCCAGCACGTTGGCGGAGAGCACGCCGATGTCCAAAGAATCAGAGAGGACCTGGTCCAGCATCTCGGGCTCGCCCCCCAGCTGTCCGTTGGGGAAGTACTGGATCTTGATCATCCCATTGGTCTTCTCCTCCACGATCTCGATGAACTTATTGATGGGATAGGACTGACAGTCGTCCTCCCGTCCGCTGCCCAGGGCGCCCAGTTTGAGGGTGAGCACCTCGGTCCGCCCCGCCGGGGCCTCGCTGTTGTCTCCGGGAGCCGGGGTGCTGCTGCCCCCGCCGCCGCAGGCGGCCAGTCCCAGTGCCATGGTCAAAGCAAGAACGGTAGCCACGATCCTTTTCATTGTCGGTTCCTCCTCGGTTTTAATTACATCAGATTTAATTTTTCATCCTTTTTCGACTTCTGATGTTAAATACAATTTAATACTTCATCCCGCATTTGTCAATAGCATTCGTGCAAATATTATGATTTATTCTCAGCGTTCCTCTGCTTTGTTTGTGTAAAACACCCACCCTTCCTTTATTTCCCTCTCATTTTGTTTTTCTTGTTGTTAATTATATTTAATCTTTTCTTGCAATTTGCGTCCTTTTGTGATACGCTATCTTAAAAACAAATTACTTCCTTCCTATCCTTTACCCGAAAGCAGGGGAAATCTATGAGCATTGGCAGCAACATCAAAATGATCCGGCTCGAAAAGGGCCTCTCCATCAAAGAACTGGCCGAAATGGCCGATGTCACCACCAGCCTCATCAGCCAGATCGAGCACGACAAGGCCAACCCCTCCATCAACACCCTTCTGGCCATATCAACGGCCCTCAACACCGACATCCGCCTCTTCTTCCAGGGCTATACCCCCGATGAGCCCGCCGCCGTAGTCCGCCCCAAGGATCGGGTCTGCGTGGGCAACTTAGGCAAGGGCTGGATCCAGCAATACCTCACCAGCAGCGACCTGAAGAGATTCTCCGTCACCTATAACTGCCTGTCTCCCGGGGCCTCCACCCGCAAGGTCCCCGAGATCAACAATCCCCACCAGGAGGGCTATGAGTTTTGCTACGTGATCCACGGCAAGGTCAAAGCCACCATAGAAAAAACCGTCTACATCCTGGAGGCCGGGGACGCCATCACCTACGACGCCTCCAAAAAGCATGTCCTCTCCAACGCCTCCCAGGGCGATACCGAGCTGATCTCCGTCATCATCCCCGGCATGAAGCAGGAGCCTCCTCTCAACTGAACAACAAAAACAGGCAAGGGTCTTTCGCCCTTGCCTGTTTTTTATCCCTTTTGCCCCCAGGACCGGACCTCCCCAAAGCTCCACACCCCTCCGGCTTTTTCTTCCCCACCTTCCCGCCCAAAAACGCATGGTGCCGCCCCCCTCCTCATATAAATATCCCAGAAAAGGCAAGGAGGGTCTCCCATGAAATACATCCATCTTAAGCGAAAGCCCCTGACTGCGGCCGCCTGTCTCCTGGCGGCAGCCCTGATGTTCGGTGCGGTAAACTCCCCCCTGGTGGTAGGGGCCTCGGCTGCCCAGCGGCAGCTGCCCATCTACTGCGTCCAGCGGGACCAGAAAATGCTCTCCATCTCCTTCGACGCCGCCTGGGGCAACGAGGACACCCAGCAGCTCATCGACATCCTGGCCAAGTATAACATCAAGGCCACCTTCTTCGTGGTGGGGGAGTGGGTGGACAAATACC
>CATJWI010000180.1 GCA_949744075.1 uncultured Eubacteriales bacterium
GCGTGTTCTATCCAAGGAGGAGGTGCGTGTAAGCAACAAACCACGTTGTACCCTTCCCTTGTATGTAGGGGCGAGCTGTGCTCGCCCGGTGCGTTGTTCCATCCCTCCACGCCCTGGGCGGATACTATCCGCCCCTACAAAGCCCCATTCGGTTTCATGTACAACCCCAAAAAACACGTGGCAGCCCTTTCGAATCCTCTCAATGGCACTGGGGATAGATGCTTCCTTCCCTACATCCTCTTCAAAAACGGCTACCACCGCTTCCAATGGGAGGGAATAAACGCCGGCCCCCTCACCAGCTCCATCAGCTCCCGCCGCCCCACCCAGCGGTAGGCCACCGTCTCCCCCTCCTGAAGGACCACAGAATCCTTAGGCTGATCCGTCACACACAGATAACCCCAAAATAACGTATGCTCCAAATCGCTCTGGGCGTAAACCAGGGCCAACTCCCCCCGGACCCCTGTCTCCTCCCACAGCTCCCGCGCCGCCCCCTGGGCCGGGGTCTCTCCCTTCAGGACACTGCCCCCAGCGCTGGCCTCCCATAGCCCCGGATGAGTAGCCTTGCCCGGGTCCCGCTGGGTGATGAGGTACTCCCCGTCCCTATGACGGACCAGGACCTCGCTCACTGCGTGAAACAGCCCCTCCGGGATAGCCTTGCCCCGGCACAGGTCTTGCCCCGCATGGCTTCCATCCGCTCGGTACCCGTCCCAAAGCTCCACGGCCATCCCCCCTTTTTCAAAATTATGTCAACCTTCCGAAGTACCACCCAGTGGCCCCGTCCTTTTTGGCCAGAGTCCCCTGGCTGGTGCGGCGGACAATGCTCAACTTCTCCCCCGCCTTTACCGGCAGGCGGTAGTCGGTGGAGTCTTCACAGTAGGCCCCTTCCCGGTCCCGGTAGAGGTATTCGGTCAAAATATCCAGCGCCCGTCCGCTCTCCAAATGGCGGCAGCGGCAGAACTCCGGCCCCTCCGAGAGCACCTCCAAACGGCTGTGCCCCCAGCGGATATTGATAGGGTCCTCCGACGCCTCCTGGTCCTCCAGAGCGGTCATCACCGGGTTGCCGTCGTAGGCCACATAGGAAAACGTTCCCCCCGGCTCCCTCGGCAGGATCAGAGCATTGAGCTGTCCGTCAGCCTTCAGCGTACAGCCCCCATCGATACTGGCAATGTGCCTGTCTTGCAGCAGAATGGGCCTGGCCGAGGGAATATCGGTCCGGTACAGCGTCACCGGCCAGTGGCCCACCACCACCCAGCGGCGGAAGGAGCGGCCCTGGCTCAAAAAATCGTCGTTCTTCATGCAGCCGTGGGCGTCCAGTTCCTCCAGCCCATCTTCCCGGGGCACGCCACCATGGACAAAAAGATAGTCTTGGTTTACATAAATATGAGGAAGCCTCCGCAAGAAGTCCAGCTCCGCCCCAAACACCCGGCCAATGGCCTCCCGGGCCGCCGGGTAGTCCTTTGGAGAATCCACCTCCACCCCGGCCAGGTGGGCCATCTTCACCAGCACGCACTTCTCCCCCAGCCGGCGAAACCACCGCTCATAGAAGGGGTCCGGGATATCCGGCCTGCCGTCCACAAAGGCGGGGGTAATGTTGTCGCAGTTTCCCAAAAGGGTGTAGACCGTATATTGTTCCGTCAGCTCCATCACATATTGGAGCGTGGCCAAACTGCCCTCCGACCGCTCCAGGATATCCCCCAAAACGATCAAAATGTCGTCGCCGCAGAACCCGGCCTTGGCCAGCACCCCCTTCAGAAAGGGGAGGTTGCCGTGAATATCGCTGACCACCAGCACCCGCCGCCCGAAGGGCAAGTCGATGGGCCGGACCACCGCTCTCATGTCCGCCCCTCCAAGACCGCCGCCATAGCGCACCAGCCGTCCTTTTCCAGCCGTTCTATAATGGCGAGCCCGTTCTTCCTCAAGGCCCCCTCCACCTCGTCGGCCCGGGTGTCGATAATGCCCGAGCAGATAAAGGTCCCGCCGGGAGCCAAATACCGCCCCGCCTGGGCGGAGAGGGGGATGATCACGTCGGCCACAATGTTGGCCAGCACCAGGGAATAAGGTCCCCCCTGGGCCAGCTCCTCTACCAAAGCCTTGTCCGAGAGCACATCCCCTGCCCGGACCAGATACCGGTCCCGGCCGACGCCGTTAAGCCCGGCGTTTTCATAGGCCACGTCCACCGCCTTGGGGTCGATGTCCACTCCCACCGCCCGCTCCGCCCCTAAGTTCAGGGCGGCAATGGACAAGATCCCGCTGCCGCAGCCCAGGTCGATGACCGCCCCGCCGGGGACCAAATGGGTCTCCAACAGCCCCAGACACAGCTGGGTAGAGGCGTGGGACCCGGTGCCAAAGGTAAGCCCCGGATTCAAATAGACCGCCGTGCGCCCCTCCGGCACAGGCTTTCCCCGCTCCCACTCGGGAACGATGTACACCCTCTCCCCAATAGCCATGGGCTGGTAATATTTCTGCCAGCCGTAGGCCCAGTCCTCCTCCTTCATAGAGGCGGTGGACACGGGGTTGTCGATCCCCGCCAGAGCCTGGGCCATCTGGGCCCGGCCCGTATCGTCGTCAGTGACATAGAACTTGATCCGGGCCACGCCCCTCATCCGCTCCAGCAGGGCGTCGTCCACATAGTCCCAATACTGCCGGTTCTGCTCCAAAAAGAGCTTGAAGTCGCTCTCGTTTTCCAGTACCAGCCCCTCGGCCCCGTTCATGGTGAGCCGGGCGGCCAGGGCGTCCATCCCGGCGTCGGTGGTCTCCACCGTCACCTCCAGCCAGTCGTTCATGTTGGAGCCTCCCTTCCGGGTTTAATAGTCCAGCAAAATGGGGACTTGATTTTCCTCGGCGAATTTCACCGCCTGATAAAAGATGGAAAAGGCGAATTTGGCCAGGGACTGGGTATCGTAGGTAGCGTGGACCTCCCCCATGGCCAGCCTCCCGGCTCCGTCCATCTCCCCGTCCGCCGGGTAGCCCTCAGTGGAGCTCCAGGAGAGGACGGTCCCCTCCTCCGCCTGCCAGGCCATCTGGTTCAGCTGCTCCAGCTCCCAGTGCAACAGGGCGGTGGTGGACACCAGCCTTCGGTCCCCGGTGGGCAGGGGGACTTGGAACAGGATGGTCTCCGGCAGGGGAAGCCACCACTCCGCCCCCCGAAACAGGGACCAGCCCTTGGCCGGGTCCTCCGCCAGGCGCCGGATCAGGGGGTGGGCCATAAAGTCCCACCGCTTTTCCACCGTAGGGGGCACCGGCTCCCCGCAGACATGGCAGGCGGCCACCAACAGCATGGCCCCAAAGGCGTCCCAGTCGGGCTTCTCGGTATAATAGGGCCTCTCGTTGTCCTCTGTCCAAGGCTTATAGGGTTCCTTCCCCGGCTGGGTGATGGCGGAGAGGACCTGGTCCCGCCAGGACTCCATCCCCGCCCGGACCTCGGCGGGGTCGGCCTTCTCCTCCGTTAGCGGCTCCCCATTGGGACCCACCCGGGAAAAGCCCATACCGTGCTCCTCCGCCCACTGCTGGGCGGCAGTCTTCCAGTTGTGGGCATAGTACCGGGTCAAGGTCCCAGCATACAGATCCATTCCCATGGCGGCCTCCCCTTATCTGGGCTCCCCGAAGAAGAACAGCACCGCGCAGCCCGGCCCGGTGTGGGAGCCGATAACGGGACCGATGTCGCAGATCTTCACGTCCTTGACCCCGCACTTCTCCTTGAGCTGGGCGGCGATATATTCCACGTCCTCCAGACAGTCGCTGTGGCTGAGGAACATGGTCTGCTCCTGGGGCTCGATGGCGGTGTCCACCGCCTTCTTCACCAGGTAGTCCAGGGCGGCCTTCCGCCCCCGGGCCTTGTCCACGGTATCCAGCTTGCCCTCATCGTCCACATGGATGATGGGCTTGATCTGCAAAAGGGTGCCCGCCAGGGCGGTGGTGGCCGAGATGCGTCCCCCCCGCTTCAGGTGCATCAGGTCGTTCACCGTCACCCAGTGGCAGACCTTCATCTTGTTGTTTTCGCACCAGTCCCGGACGGCCTCCAGGCTCTCCCCGGCCTGCCGCTTCTTCCCGGCGTACCACACCAGCATCCCCTGGCCCGCCGAGGCGCACAGGGTGTCCACCACCTCTATCTTCCGCTCCGGGAACTTGGCCCGCAGCTCCTCCGCCGCCACGGCGGAGGACTGGTAGGTAGCCGAGAGCCCCGAGGTAAAGGACAGGATCAGCACGTCCTTGCCACTCTCCAGCACGGGGATCAGCAGCTCCTCGTACTGGTATACGTTCACCGCGTTGGTGGTGGACATCTCCCCGTTCCGAAGCAGCTGATAGAACTCCTTGGAGCTCATGTTCCGCTTGTCCGGGTGGTCCTCCAGGGTGGTGCCCCGAATGGTAAAGCTCAGGGGCAGGACCCTCAGCTCCAGCTCCTCCACCAGCTCCTGGGTCAGGTCCGCGGAGGAATCGGTGACGATGATATACTCGCTCATGTTATTTACCTTCCTTTCGTTCCTTTTTGGATTTTTTCACGGCGGTTTCAGCCCGGTCCTGGCGCAGCAGGTCCATCACCCGCTGGCAGGCCAGCTTTTCTGCATAGCTGCGCAGGGCCAGCTCCAGGGCCAGCTGGGGCAGGTCCTCCCGCTCCAGGTCCCCGTCCAGCCGCTGGGCGGTGGTCTTCAGGGCCCTGTCCAACTGGGCGCAGAACCGCCCGTAGAGTTGGTCGGCCCCCTCCCCGGCGTGCTCCCCCGCCAGCATCCCCGCCTCCTTTACCGGCAGCACCTGCTTCAGCGCGCAGATGGCGGTGAGGTAGGCCAGGTGGGTCTTCCCATAACGCTTCCCTTCCGCCCGGGGCAGCAGACCATCCTTGATATAGTTGTTCACCATGGCGGAGGTGAGCCGCTCCTCCTCCCCATACTGGATGAGCTGCCGGGGCATGTAGCCGATGACCTGGTCCATATAGAGGCTCAGGTCGGGCAGACCGTCCCAGGAAGCGGGCCGCTGGGTCTCCATGCGGAGCTTCAGCTCCTTGAGTTCTTCCACTGTCTATCCCCTCCAGTGGTTTTTGAAATTAGGATAACAGATATATTATATCATCCTTTTGCCCTGTTCGTAAAGCCTGAATTTTGGCCCTTCCGTGCTTTTTTCATCACATAACAATGTTATTTCCCTCATTTTCCCCTCCGGCCAAAAAAATCCCCCGCCGCAAATGCGGCGGGGGATGGGGAAGGCTTTTACCAGTCCTGGGGAACGGTGAGCAGCTGACCCACAAAGATCTGGTTGGGATCCTTTACCGCAGCCTTGTTGGCCTCGTAAAGAACGCTCCAGTTGGCTCCCTTTCCGGTATACAGCTGGGCGATCTTCCACAGGGAATCCCCGGCCTTCACGGTATAGGTGTTGACCACAGGCACGGCAGGCTCCGCAGGGATCACGGGCTCTGCGGGAATCACAGGCTCTGCGGGCACAACGGGCTCCACCGGAGTCACCACGGGCTCCTGGGGCTCCTCCTGGCCCGCCACCTTGGCACCGGCGGCCACAGCGTCCTCCTGGGTCTTGAAGAACTTCCAGGTGCTCTCCACCGTGGGGGCAATCTCCTTCTGGTCCCGGATGTACTGGGCCACGATGTTTCTCACCTGGCCGTTCTCGTTGCCCATCTCGTCCAGGGTGTAGAAATCCGTGAGGGAATAGTCCTCGGGCTCCAGCCCCGCCGCCTTCATGAAGCCGGCGCCGCCGGTGAAGCGGTAGTTGTTCATGACCACGCTGAAGGTCTGGTCGGGGGCCACAGGCTTGCCATCATAGGTCATGTTCTGCACCCGGCTGCCCTCGGGGGCATAGTAGTGGATCTCATAGTCCAGGCCGTAGATCTCGTCGGTATAGAACCCGCCGCCGAAATAGTCCGGATTCCAGGTGGTGGTGTACTGCGTAGAGGCGTGTTCCAGCCACAGCCGCAGCTGCTCCCCGGTCATATTCACCCGGTAGAGCCAGTTTTCAAAGACATAGAGCTGGTAGAGCAGGCGCATGGTGATGTCCCCTTCGGGAATCAGGTCCCGCACGTCGTCCCCGCTGGTGAGGGGGGCGCAGATGGACAGCTGGGCGGGCACAGCGGAGAGCTGAGCCTTGTTCAGCAGGTCCATCAGGGCGGTGGGCTTCTGGGAGATGTCCTCATTGGAGAAGCTGCCCAGGGCCTTGCCCAGAGGCTGGTCCAGGTACTCCTGGAGCATATCGTTATACTCCTTCAGGGCGCCTGCCACCTCCTGGTCCTCCTCCAGACCCTCCTGGTCCTTCAGGAAGCGGTAGCCGTTCTCCTCCGTGATGGGCGTGGTGGTCTTCGTCTCCGGGTCGTAGCGGAGCTTGAGGACGGCCAGGCCCTCACCGCCGCCGCCGGAGATCAAGGGGACTACCTTGCCCTCGGCATTCAGCAGGTCCTCCCGGTAGTCGGTGCCGTGGAAGTGGCCGGAGACCACGGCGTCCAGGCCGGTGGTCAGGTTGATCATGGCCCTGGTCTGGTTTTCGTACTCCGCGGGGGCGTTGCCGTCGGTGCTGGTCTCGTCCTCCACGCCGGCGTGGACCACGGCGATGACCACATCACAGCCCTCTTTCTCCCGCAGGATGGGCACATAGTGCTCAATGGTGGGAACAAAGTTGCGGAAGTCGATCCCCTCATAGTGGGAGGAGACCTCCCAGGCGGGAATGTTGGGGGTGTTCATGCCGATGATGCCCACCTTCACCTTGGTCCCGTCCTGCTCGAACTCCTTGATGACATAGGGCACGCCCATCCAGGGATCCCACTCGGTGCCCTCCTTCACAAAGTTGGCTGCGGACATGGGCACCGAGTGCTCCGCCCCCTGGTCGGGAGACATCACATACTCGATCTGCCGGCGAAGAATGGGCAGGTCGTTGTTGAACTCGTGATTGCCCAGGGCCCACATATCATAGTCCATGAGCCGCAGGGCCTTCATCATCGGGTCGTCCATCTCCGGCGCAAAATAGGAGAAATAGTAGGTCATGGCGGTGCCCTGAACGGTGTCGCCGCCATCCACCAGGATCACATTGCCCTCCTCGGCCCGGAGCTTCTTGATCATAGAGGCGATCATAGACAGGCCCACGGTGGGGTTGGGTTTGTTGGTCGCGTAATCAATGGGCAGCAGCTTTCCGTGGACATCACTGGTGGCCGCGATGGTCAGCTCGATCCCCTTCTTCTCTTCGGCGGCCATGGCCCCGGGCAGGGCAAGACCACAGAGCAAAACGGCGGAGAGCCACAGGCTGACTGCGGACCGGATCCTTTTGTGCATTGACTGCACCTCCTTTTTATTTGTCACCGGATGGCGAAAATGGTAACAAATCCATTATACCATCCCGAAGGTTTTTTTCAAGAAGTTCCGCGCTTCTTTCCCTTCTTTTTCAAAAAACTCCGCCCGGTCGTCGGACCGGGCGGAGTTTTTTCCTATGGGGTCCCCTATTACCGGGGGTTCTTGATGGCAGCCTGAGCGGCGGCCAGGCGGGCAATGGGCACCCGGAAGGGGGAGCAAGAGACGTAGCTCAGCCCCACGTTGTGGCAGAACTCTACGCTGGTGGGATCGCCGCCGTGCTCGCCGCAAATGCCCATGTGCATCTTGGGCCGGACGGACTTGCCCAGCTTCACGCCGGTCTCCACCAGCTTGCCCACGCCGTGCTGATCCAGGTGGGCGAAGGGATCCTGCTCGTAGATCTTGTTGTCGTAGTAGTAGCTCAGGAACTTGCCGGCGTCGTCCCGGGAGAAGCCGAAGGTCAGCTGGGTCAGATCATTGGTGCCGAAGGAGAAGAACTCGGCCTCCTGGGCGATCTCGTCGGCCAGCAGGGCGGCCCGGGGCACCTCGATCATGGTGCCCACCTCATACTCCAGCTGGATCCCGGACTTGGCAATGATCTCGTCGGCCACCCGGACCACGATATCCTTGACGTACTTCATCTCCTTGATGTCGGTGGTCAGGGGGATCATGATCTCAGGCACGATCTTGTACTGGCCCTTCTTGGTCACGTTGATGGCAGCATTGATGACAGCGGTGGTCTGCATCTCAGCGATCTCGGGATAAGAGACCGCCAGACGGCAGCCCCGGTGGCCCATCATGGGGTTGACCTCGTGGAGGGCGGAAATGACCTCGTGGAGGCGCTCCACGCTGATGCCCATATCCTTGGCCAGCTCCACGATGTCCTCCTCCTTGGTGGGGACGAACTCGTGGAGAGGGGGATCCAGATAGCGGATGACCACCGGACGCTCGCCCATGACCTCGTAAATGGCCTCAAAATCGCCCTGCTGATAGGGCAGGACCTTGGCCAGCGCCTTCTTGCGCTCCTCGGCGTTCTCGGCCACGATCATCTCCCGGATGGCCTTGATCCGCTCGCCCTCGAAGAACATGTGCTCGGTGCGGCACAGGCCGATGCCCTGAGCTCCGAAGTCGAAGCCCTGCTTGGCGTCCCGGGGGTTGTCGGCGTTGGTGTAGACCTGGAGCTGACGGTACTTGTCCGCCCAGGCCATGAAGCGGCCGAAGGGGCCGGAGGAGGGGTCAGCGGCCACAGTGGCCACAGCCTCGCCGTAGATGTTGCCGGTGGAACCGTCGATGGCGATCCAGTCGCCCTCCTTATAGGTCTTGCCGGCCAGGGTGAAGCACTTGTTGGCGTAGTCCACCACGATGTCGCCGCAGCCGGACACGCAGCAGGTGCCCATGCCCCGGGCCACCACGGCGGCGTGGGAGGTCATGCCGCCCCGGACGGTGAGGATGCCCTGGGAGGCCACCATGCCCTCGATATCC
>CATJWI010000181.1 GCA_949744075.1 uncultured Eubacteriales bacterium
CCCTACGGGGAGAGGGTGGTTTGTGGCGTTAACGGTAAACCTTTTTACTTCCCCAGGGCCTGGAGCATGTAGTAGTTGTTTTTTCGCTCACGGTCCAGGGTGGAGAAGCCCTCGTGGCCGGGGAGGACGCGGTAGTCGCCCTCCAGGGCCGCCAGTTTGCGCAGGGACTCCAACAGCTCGTCGTAGCTGCCGCCGTAGAGGTCGGTGCGGCCTACCTCCAGGGCGAAGAGGGTGTCGCCGGTAAAGAGGACGTCCTGGCACTTCAGGACCACCGAGCCCTTGGAGTGGCCCGGGGTGCTCAGCACCTCCACCTGGAGGCTGCCCAGGGGCACTACGTCCCCGTCCCGCCAGAGGGTCACCGGGTTCAACTCGGCGGTGTTCATCATGGGGACGGTGAGATTGGCGTCGGCGGGGTGGAGGTAGACCGGGATGTGGGGCAGGGCCTTGCGCAGGGAAGCCACGCCGCCGGTGTGGTCGAAGTGGCCGTGGGTCAGGAAAATGGCCCGGAGGGTCCAGCCCTGGTCGGCCACCGCTTTGAGAAGGGCGTCGGTGATGTCGTCGCCGGGGTCGATGACAGCGGCGGCGCCAGTGGTCTCGTCGGCCAGTAGGAAGCAGTTGGTGAATACAGAGGGGATATAAATGTGGCGAATTTCCATTTTGTTATCTCCTTTTCTTGGGAATGGGTTCAAAAATCAAGTTTCAGAATGATCTCGCCGTCTTCCACCACGCCGGTGGGGAGAAAGCCCAGGGTTTCGTAAATGTGCTTTGCCCGGTGGTTACCCTCCATATAGCCGATGACGATGGAGGTGTATTTTCCGCTGTCCCGGGCCAGAGGAATGAGCCTGCGCAGGGCGGCGGCGCCGTAGCCCTTGCCCTGATGCTCTTTGGCGATGGCCAGCCGCCAGAGGTACAGGACCCGTTTTTCCCTGTTCTCATGGACCATCATAAAGCCCACCAGGTCCTTTCCGTGGTAGACAGCGAAAGGGTGGGTGTCGTGGCTTTCGTAGTAGAGCCACGCCTCGGCCAGGGAGACGGCGTTGGAGGCCACGAATGTTCCGTGGTCCCCAGGGTCCATTTTCAGCAGGGGATAAAAGTTTTCCTTGTCGATGGGGCGGAAGTCTACCATTACAGGACCTCCGTATCCAGGAGGATGGTCACCGGGCCGTCGTTTTGGGAGAAGACCTGCATGTCGGCGCCGAACTCCCCGTGCTCTACGTGGAACCCTCTTTCTTCGCACTGGGCCATGAAGCGCTCATAGAGGGGGATGGCCACGTCGGGCCGGGCGGCTCCGGTGAAGCCGGGACGGCGGGATCTGCAGTCGGCGAAGAGGGTGAACTGGCTGATGACCAGCAGGGAGCCCCCCACCTGGGACAGGTTCAGATTCATTTTTTCGTTTTCGTCTTCAAAAATACGCAGGCCGCAGACCTTATCGGCCAGTTTGTCCGCCTGGGCCTCAGTGTCTCCCGCGGCGACGCCCAGAAGGACCAGAAAGCCGCCGTCGGTCTTGCCGTTGATCTTGCCGTCAATTTCCACCCGGGCGTTTTTTACCCGGGTCACTACCGCGCGCATGGGCAAATCCTCCCATTATCTTAAGAATAATATCTTATTATATCCTGTTTTGAGGGAAAGGTCAACGGGTGTCGGGGCTTGTGGGGACACTCGTTCTATGGTATCATGGGGAAAACAAGCAGAAGGAGGGAGCGGCATGGAACGAAAGATCCTGCGGCTGGGGGACCCGGCCCTGTATGAGAGGTCCCAGCCGGTGGAGCGGGAGGAGCTGGAGGGGCTGCGGCCCGTATTCCAGGACATGATGGACACCATCCGGGCCGTCCGCCGGGACTACGGCTTCGGCCGGGCCATCGCCGCGCCCCAGATCGGGGTGCGGAAGCGGCTCATTTGCATGCTCACCGACCGGCCCTATGTCATTTTGAACCCCAGCCTGGAATTTGTAGGGGAGGAGAAGATGGAGGTGCTGGACGACTGTATGTCCTTTCCCGGACTGCTGGTGCGGGTGGAGCGGTACCGCCATTGTATCCTTCGGTATCGGGATGAGAACTGGCAGGAGCGGGAGGCGCGGATGGACGAGGATATGGCCGAACTTATCCAGCATGAATATGACCATTTGGATGGGATATTGGCTACCATGCGGGCTGTGGATGGCAATGCGTTTGTGATGAAGGGATGATGGGGGAAGGCGGGCGGTGATCCAGAGGGGGATGGCTGCCCGTTGGTTTTTGCGTGGGGGGAATTGGCGCGCCGGGGCGTCGCGCCCTACGGGGCCGTACCGTTAACGGGAGGATGGGGAAGCTTTTTGGTGGCCCCTCCGGGCGGTTCGTGAATCGCCCCGACGGAGAGAGTTCAATAATATCCGGCATGAGGAGCCCGGACCGGAAGGGCGAAAAAATCCGGTGAAAATATGGGGCTGTTCTTGAAAACAAGAGGGAAAAATGATATAATTTTATGATTCAGCATACCCCAAAAAGGAGGGGGCCCATTGGAACGGATCACCACCCGCATCTCCCCGGAGGAAATCGGCCGCCAGAGGGAGTTCTGCGAAAAAATACAGGAGCGGCTCGCCGCTCAGCCCAAGGAATACCTGGCTTTTGTGGACACCTACGGCTGCCAGCAGAATGAGGCGGATTCGGAGCGCATCCGGGGCTATCTGCGCTCTATGGGCTACGGTTTTACCGCCGACGAAAACGCTGCCGACGTCATCGTCATCAATACCTGCGCCATCCGGGAGCACGCCGAGGACCGGGTGCTGGGCAACGTGGGGGCCCTGGTCCACGCCAAGCGGCGGCACCCGGGGCAGGTCATCTGCCTGTGCGGCTGCATGGCCCAGGAGGAGCATGTGGCGGAGAAGATCCGGCAGTCCTACCGCCATGTGGATCTGGTCTTTGGGCCCCACGCCCTGTGGCGGTTCCCCGAACTTCTCTACCGGGTGCTTACCAGGAGGGGGCGGGTCTTTGAGAATGCCGACGAGGCCGGGTCCATCGCCGAGGGCATCCCCGTGGTGCGGCAGGGCAACGTGAAGGCCTGGGTGTCCATCATGTATGGGTGCAACAATTTCTGCACCTACTGCATCGTTCCCTACGTCCGGGGGCGGGAGCGGTCCCGGCTGCCTGGGGACGTTCTGGCCGAGGTCCGGGGGCTGGTGGAGGAGGGGTATAAGGACATCACCCTTCTGGGCCAGAACGTGAACTCCTACGGCAAGGACTTAGGGCTGGAGATGGATTTTGCCGACCTTTTGGAGCAGATCAACGCCATCCCCGGGGAGTTTTTGGTCCGGTTCATGACCTCCCACCCCAAGGACGCCTCCCAGAAGCTCTTTGAGGTCATGGGGCGGTGTGAGAAGATCGCCCCCGTGTTTCACCTGCCGGTCCAGGCGGGGAACGACCGGGTGCTGAAGGCCATGAACCGGCACTACGACCGGGAGACTTATTTGGACAAGGTGCGGCGGCTGCGGGAGCAGGTGCCGGGGGTCGTGATCACCAGCGATATCATCGTGGGGTTTCCCGGAGAGACCACAGCGGAGTTTGAGGAGACACTGTCCCTCATTGAAGAGGTGGAGTATGACGCACTCTTTACCTTTATTTTCTCCCCCCGGAAGGGGACCCCGGCGGCGGAGATGGAGGACCCCATCCCCATGGCGGAGAAGAAGGCCAACTTCCAGCGGCTGGTGGACGCCCAGAACGCCATCTCCGCCCGGAAGCACGCTGCCTATATCGGGAAGACCCTGCGGTGCCTGGTGGACGGGGTCTGCGAGGAGGAGGGCTTCGTCCTCACCGCCCGGACCCCGGGGAACCGGCTGGTGCGGGTGAGGGAGGGGGACGAGGGACTTATCGGGACGTTTCAGGAGGTTAGGGTCACGGGGGCCAATACCTGGTCGCTGTGGGGGGAGCTGAAAGGAACGGATTGCCACGGGCCCGTTGGGCCCTCGCAATGACGGGCGAGAAGGGCCGGTGAGCCCTCGCAATGACGAGGTAGGGAAAGAGGTCGATGATGGGGTGGGGGAGATATAATGGGGCATTGTGTTTATATCCTGGCCAATGCCACCAATGTGGCGGTGTATACCGGGATGACCGACGACCTGGTGCGGCGGGTCTATGAGCACAAAAACCATATGGACCCCAATTCCTTTACAGCAAAATACCACATCACCAAGCTGGTTTATTATGAGGCGGCGGAGACGCCGTTGGCCGCCATTGAGCGGGAGAAGCAGATCAAATCCTGGTCACGGAGCAAAAAAATAAATTGATCGAGACCCAAAATCCCCAATGGCGGGATCTATACGACGGGCTGTTTTGAGAACGCCTGCCGGTCCGTCATTGCGAGGCGGGCAGGGCCCGCCGTGGCAATCCGTATTCCCCGACAGACCGTATTACAGAGAAAGAAAGGTGAAGCGCCATGGCCGAAGGCACCCCCATGATGCTCCAATACCATAAGATCAAGGCCGACCACCCGGACTGCATCCTCTTCTTCCGGTTGGGGGACTTTTATGAGATGTTCAACGAGGACGCCAAGGTGGCCTCCAAGGAGTTGGAGCTGACCCTCACCAGCCGGGACCGGTCCCGGCCTCCCGAGGAGCGGACCCCTATGTGCGGGGTGCCCTACCATGCCG
>CATJWI010000182.1 GCA_949744075.1 uncultured Eubacteriales bacterium
CAGGAGCCCAGGCCGTTCAGGCCCAGGGCGTACTCATAGTTGTCCCCGTCACTGCCGTACTTGCCGCCGGCGTACAGCTCACAGAACACAAGCTCCCAGTTGAACCGGCCCTCCTTCTCGTTCCAGTCCACCGGGCAGCCCCGGCCCTGGTCGATGACCTCGATGGACCGGTCCAAAAACCGGGTGACGGTGATGAGGGACCCGTGGCCCTCCTTGGCCTCGTCGATGGCGTTGGACAAAATTTCAAAGACGGCGTGCTGGCACCCGTCCAGCCCGTCGGAGCCAAAAATGACCCCCGGGCGCTTGCGCACCCGGTCGGCTCCCTTCAGGGAGGAGATGGAAGTGTTGTCATATTGCGGTTTTACGCTTGCCATTGGCTTTCCCTCGCAGTATAATCAGGTTATGCCCCATATTGAGGCGCATATCATTTCAAGATATAGTATATCACAAAGGGATAGGTTCCCACAAGTGGGATTATTTTCTGTCCCTCCACTCAAATTCGGAAAGGAAGATATTCATGTCCTTAGACGCCCTTCTGCAAAATTACGCCCGGCTCCTCATCCGCACCGGCTGCGCCCTGCGGCCTGGGCAGGAGGTGTTGCTCACCGCCCCGGTGGAGGCCGCCGGCTTTGCCCGGATGGTGGCCCAGGAGGCCTGGGAGGCAGGGGCCTCCGCCGTCACAGTGGAGTGGGTAGACGACGTCATCAGCCGCCTCAAATACCTCCACGCCCCCCAGTCCGCCTTTGAGAAGGTCCCCGACTGGCTGACCGTCCAGCGCAACGGCGTGGCGGAACGCGGCGGGGTCATCCTCTCCCTGGACGGGGACGACCCCGACGGCATGGCTGGCATCGACCCCAGCCTCTTTACCGCCTGGGCCCGGGCGGTCCACCGGGACTGCAAGGCCTTTTATGACGGCATGGACCTGGGCCGGAACGTCTGGTGCATCGCCGGGGCTGCCACCCCCAAGTGGGCCCAAAAGGTCTTCCCCGGCCTGCCTGAAAATGAGGCCGTAGAGAGGCTCTGGCAAGCCATTCTCTCCACCGCCCGGGCCGACGGCCCCGACCCGGCGGGGGCCTGGGCCGACCACTCCGCCGCCTTCCGCCGCCGGACACAGCTTCTCAACGCCAGGCAGTTCGACGCCCTTCACTACACCGCCGCCAACGGCACCGACTTCACCGTGGGCCTGAACCAGAACCATGTCTGGGCCGGAGGCGGGGCGGAGACGGTGGACGGCACCTGGTTCTTCCCCAACATGCCCACTGAGGAGATCTTCACCTCCCCCCACCGGGACCGGGCCCACGGCATCGTCCACTCCGCCCTGCCCCTGAACTACAACGGCGGGCTCATCGAGGATTTCTGGGTGAAGTTTGAGGGAGGCGCCGCCGTGGACTGCGGGGCCGCTAAGGGCCTGGAGCTGCTGAAGAGCATCCTGGCGGAGGACGAGGGGGCCCAGAACCTGGGCGAGGTGGCACTGGTGCCCCACGCCTCTCCCATTGCCCAGTCGGGGATCCTCTTCTACTCCACCCTCTATGATGAGAACGCCGCCTGCCACCTGGCCCTGGGCAAGGGCTTCCCCGAGTGCGTCCAGGGGGGCCTGGAGATGGACGAGGGGGCCCTTCGGGACCACCATATCAACCTCTCCGCCACCCACGTGGACTTCATGATCGGCACCGCCGACCTGAATATCACCGGCATCCTTCCCGACGGCACGGAAGTCCCTGTCTTCCGGGCGGGCAACTGGGCCGGGGAGTTCGCGTAACAGGGTCATCATCTCTCTGGAAAGGGGGCCTCTCCCATGGGCGCCGTAGCCGGGATGCTCTTTCTGCTGGGCCTTTTGTGCCTGGGCGGCTTTCTTCTGTTTCTGGGGCTCCTGTGCCTCCTTTTCCGCTGGTGGAAAAAGAGGCGGGGAGAAAAGCCCGGGGGACTTTCCACCGTCCTGACCATTCTCTTTTTTGTCCTGGGCGGGGCGGCCTGGGCCGTCTTTCTGGCCTTTTTCCTGCTCATCCGCACGGCCAACCGCTCCTCCGACCTGGGCTATGTAGACACGGGCCTGGCCATTGAGGAGCATGGCTTCCAGAACGAGACCTTCACCGTCGAGGGCGCAGTCTACCGGCGGCTGGAACTGAGCCGGGCCGCCGGCTGCCCCAAGGGGGAGCCCGTCTTCACCTGGAACGCCGATCCCGAGGGGGCCATGGGGGCATGGTATCACCTCTGGGGCTACTATAACCGGGGCAACTACTCCTCCGTTCCCAACGGCCCCGGAGTAAATCTGGTCCGGGGCGGCCACTACCTCTTTTGTCCCGAGGACCAGCTCCAGGCCGCCACCGATTGGTATTCCGACCCTGAGCACCTCCGGTGGCACCTCTACGACAGCGGGGAATACCAGCTCCTCTCCCCCCAGCCCACCAGGGAGCAGAGCGACGCCCTCCTCTCCGCCCGGGACGCCCTCTACGACTCCGGGGAGCCCCAGGAGCTCACCTATCCCGCCGGGGAAGCGCCTGAGGAGCTCACCCTGTCCCTGATCAGCACCGACGGGGTGGTGCTCTACACCTCCCTCTCGGTCCGCCGGTACCAGGACCAGATCTATCTCTCCAATATCACCAATTATGACCACGACAACGACACCCGCACCGACCTGGCCTACCCGCTTCCCCAGGAGCTCCAGAACCAGCTCTCCCCCTATTTCTCCCTCACCCCAGAAAAGGAGGCCACACCATGAAACTCCTGCTCCACATCTGCTGCGCCCCCTGCTCGGTGGCCTGCATCCAGCAGCTCCGCAGCGAGGGCATCGAGCCCACCGGGTTTTGGTATAACCCCAACATCCACCCCTTCACCGAGTACCGCTCCCGGCGCAACTGCCTGCGGGACTATGCCAAGGCCATCGGCCTGGAGCTCATCGAGGAGGACGAGTACGGCCTGCGGCCCTTTGTAAAGGCGGTGGCGGGGGACATCGAGAACCGCTGCGGCTACTGCTACGCCGTGCGCCTGGCCAAGACCGCCCAATATGCCGCAGAGCACGGCTTTGACGCCTTCTGCACCACCCTCACCGTCAGTCCCTACCAGAATACCCCCCTTATCTTTGAGACGGGGCAAAAGATCGCCCAGCAGTATGAGGGCCTCACCTTCGCCCCCTACGACTTCTCCCCCCACTACCGGGAGGGCCAGGCCCAGGCCCGGGAACTGGGGCTCTATATGCAGAAATATTGCGGCTGCGTCTTCAGCGAGGAGGACCGCTACTGCAAGAAGAAGAAAAAGAAAGAGGGGGCCTGAATCATGGGTCTGGCCGTCGCTCTCCTGCTGCCCCTGTGCATTGGCGGGGCAGTGGGGGCCCTTCTCCTCCTCCGGGCGGGCCAAAGGGAGTGGAGAACTTCCCACAGCAGGCCCATAGTAGCCCTCTTTTTTCTCCTCTCGGCCCTCTGCGCCGCCCTGGCCCTCTGGATCGCGCCCTTTCTCTGGGAGGTCCTGCACTTTCGGTTTTAAAATAGAAATACCCCTTTGCCGAAGTGTTCGGCAAAGGGGATTGATCTCTGTGAAAAAAAGCAAGGCAGGCCCAATTGGGCCTGCCTTGCTTTTTGGTTTGCTTGTTCTTCCGGCTGTTCTTGTTACTTGGAGCAGCGGTCAAAGAAGAAGTAGCCCAGCGGGGTGTAGTACATGCCCTTCACATCGCTGTTGAGCATATACTTCTGGGTGTAGAAGTAGATGGGGCCCAGAGCCCAATCCTGGCCCATGATGATGTCCTCGGCGTCGTGCATGGCCTTCATACGGACAGCGGGATCAGCGGAGGACTTGGCCTCGTTGATGGCGGCGTCGTAGTCGGGGTTGGAGTACTGGGCGTCGTTGTTGCCGCCGCCGGTGAGCCACATATCCAGGAAGGAGATGGGGTCGTTGTAGTCGGCGATCCAGCCGTTCCGGGCCACCTGATAGTTGCCCTGCTTACGGGTCTCCAGGAACACAGCCCAGTCCTGGTTCTCCAGCTTCACGTTCACGTTCAGAGCGGTGGACCACTGCTGCTGCAGAGCCTCGCCGATCTTCTGGTGGTTGTCGTTGGTGTTGTAAAGGTAGGTGACAGTGGGGAAGCCCTCGCCGTTGGGATAGCCGGCGTCGGCCAGCAGCTGCTGGGCCTCGGCCACATTCTTAGCATACTGGTCAGCGTCGGTGGCGGGAGTCCAGTAGTCGCCGCCCTCGGAGCGGAAGTCGCCGTCAATGCCGGCCACGCCGGAGGGCACGAAGCCGGAGGCGGGCAGCTGACCGGTCTGGGTCACGTTCTCCACGATGTACTGGGCGTCGATGGCCAGGGTGAAGGCCTTACGGACCCGCCAATCGTCGAAGGGAGCGGCCTGGGTGTTGTAGCAGACGTAGTAGGTGCCGATATAGGGCACGATGTTCAGATCGCCGTTGGCCAGCAGGGAGGGGATGTCGTCAACAGGCATATCCTCAATGAAGTCCAGCTCGCCGGCCTCGAAGGCGGTCAGCATGGCGTTGGCGTCGTCCATCAGCTTGAAGGTGATGGTGTCGGGGCCCAGCTTGTCGTAGTCGTAGTACTCAGGGTTCTTCTCCATGACGATCTCGGAGTTGTGGGTCCAGCTCTTCATCTTGTAAGCGCCGTTGGAGAGGTAGGTGGCCACGTCATAGGTCCACTCGTCGGGGTTGGCGCTCACCACGTCCTCCCGGACAGGGAAGGCGGCGGGGAAGGCGCAGATCTCCAGGAAGTAGGGGCAGTCGTAGGTCAGGGTGACCACGAAGGTCTTGTCGTCGGGAGCCTCAACGCCCAGGGTGGTGGGATCGGCGTACTCCTTGATAACAGGGTTGCCCTCCTCGTCCAGGACCACCTTGCCCTCGGCGTCGGTCTCGGGGATGCCGCCGTTGATCTCGGCGTAGCCCTTGACCATGTCGATCATGTAGCAGTAGTCGGCAGCGGTCTCGGGGGTGGCCAGACGCCGCCAGGAGTACACGAAGTCACCGGCGGTGACGTCCTTGCCGTCAGACCACTTGATGCCGTCCCGGAGATGGAAGGTGTAGATGACCTCGCCGTTCTCACCCTCGGTCTTCTCGTAGCTCTCAGCCTGGCCGGGGACCAGCTCGGCCAGGCCGCAGTTGGTGACGCCCTCCACATTCTCGCCGGAATTGGCCCAGCGGTACAGACCCTCGAACATGTGGCCGGTCATGATGGCGCCGTCCACGGCGGAGTTCAGGGCCGGGTCGATGGTCTGGGGCTCAGACGCAATGTTCACGTTCAGGTTGAAGCCCTCAGCCACAGGGGCGGTGGACTCCACAGGGGCCTCACTGGGAGCGGTGCTCTCAGTAGTCCCGCCGCCGCAGGCAGCCAGCAGAGACAGACTCATGGCAGCGACGAGAGCAAGAGAAACGATCTTCTTCATGCTTGTATTACCTCCAAAATAGATTTGTATCTTATAGCCCGTGGGGGCGGGATACCATAGGTTCCTTCTGCCCTGAAAACAGGGCAGAAAAATGGCGTATACGCCATTTAGCACATTAAAGTGCCAAATTTTTAAGAACGGGGTTTATTATATCACAGCTGTCGGTCAGTGTAAAGAAAAATGTTTCAAAATTGTTACATAGCACCCTCTCCGTCACGGCCAGCGGAGAGCCATGGATACATCAACCCAAGATCCACCGGCTCTCCCATCAGGAGTGCTGCCAGCGCAGCTGACTGAGGGGGCCGCCCCTTACTTATCCAGCAGGTGGCAGGCCGCCCAGTGGTTGGGCTCGTGCTCCTTGAACTCCGGGGCCTCCACCTTGCACCGCTCGGTGGCATAGGGGCACCGGGTATGGAACCGGCAGCCCGTGGGCGGATTCATGGGGGAGGGGATGTCTCCCTCCAGCACGATGCGCTGGCGGGATCGGCTCACCTCCGGGTCGGGCACCGGCACGGCAGAGAGAAGCGTCTGGGAGTAAGGGTGGAGGGGATTCTTGTTGAGTTCGTAGCTCTCGGCCAGCTCCACCAAGGAGCCCAGATACATGACGCCGATCCGGCTGGAGATATGCCGCACCACGCTGAGGTCGTGGGCGATGAACAGGTACGTCAGACCCAGCTCCTGCTGCATGTCCTCCAGCATGTTCACCACCTGGGACTGGATAGACACGTCCAAGGCGGAGATGGGCTCGTCACAGACGATGAACTCGGGCTCCACCGCCAGGGCCCGGGCGATGCCCACCCGCTGCTGCTGGCCGCCGGAGAACTCGTGGGGAAACCGGTTGGCGTGCTCGGTGTTGAGGCCCACCCGGTCCAACAGCTCCTTGATCCGCTCGGTGCGCTGGGCCCGGGAGGTCCAGAGCTTATGAATGTCCAGGGCCTCGCCGATGATCTCACCTACCGTCATCCGGGGGTCCAGGGAGGCGGCCGGATCCTGGAAGATGATCTGCATCTTCCGGCGCAGGGGGAACATATCCACCGCCTTGGCCTTGGGCACGCTCTTTTTTACCAGGACCTGGCGGGTAAATTCCTTTCCCTCAGCGTCCTTCTGAGCGACCTCCTGGCGGTCAAAAGGATATTCCCGCTCATAGATGGTCTCCCCGCTGTAGACGATCTCACCGGCAGTGGGCTCGTGGAGCCGGAGAATCGTCCGGCCCAGGGTGGTCTTGCCGCAGCCCGACTCGCCCACCAGGCCCAGGGTCTCCCCCTTCTCGATGTAGAGGGACACGTTCTCCACGGCCTGGACGCCGGGGCCCTTGACCCCCTTGACGGGGAAGTATTTATAGAGGTTCCTGACCTCCAGCAGCTTCTCAGCCATCGTTCTTCCCCTCCTTCTTCTCCAGGGCCTCCTGGACCCGCAGCCAGCAGGCGGAGCGGTGGTCCTCCCCCACCTCCACGTAGGGGGGCATCTTCTGGAGGCAGACCTTCATGCAGTACTCACACCGGGGGGCAAAGGGGCAGCCCTCGGGGGGATTGAGCATATCCACGGGGGTACCCTCAATGGGGATGAGGCGCTCGTGGCTGTCGGCGTCCACCCGGGGCATGGACCGGAGGAGCCCCTCGGTATAAGGGTGGGCGGGAGAGTAGAAAATGTCATCCACGGGGCCCTGCTCCACCATCTTGCCGGCGTACATGACGCAGACCTTGTCGCAGATCTCGGCCACCACGCCCAGGTTGTGGGTAATGAAGATGATGCCCATGTGGGTCTTCTTTTGAAGCCCCTTCATCAGCTCCAATATCTGGGCCTGGATGGTCACGTCCAAGGCGGTGGTGGGCTCGTCGGCGATGAGGAGCTTGGGGTGGCAGATAAGGCCCATGGCGATCATCACCCGCTGGCGCATGCCGCCGGAGAGCTCGCGGGGGTACTGTTTCATCCGCTGCTCCACGTTGTTGATACCCACCATGGTGAGCATCTCCATGGCCCGGGCCGCCGCGTCCTCCTTGGAGATGGACTTGTCGTGGGTCACCAGGGCCTCGATGAGCTGGTTGCCGATGGTATAGACCGGGTTCAGGCTGGTCATGGGGTTCTGGAAGATCATGGCCGCCCGGCTACCCCGGAAGGCGGTCATCTCCGCCTTGCTCTTGGCCAGCACGTCCTCCCCCTCAAAGGTGATGGACCCGCCGATGACCTTGCCGGGGGACTGGAGCAGACCCATGATAGCGTAGGCCTCCTGGCTCTTGCCCGAGCCCGATTCGCCCACGATGCCCATGACCTCGTCCTCGTCCAGGGTGTAGGAGATCCCGCCCACTGCCTTTACTTCGCCGGCGGGGGTGAAGAAGGAGACGTGCAGGTCCTCCACTTCCAAAAGGTGCTTGTTCTCGCTCATGAGGATGTCTCCTCCTTTCTTACTTTTTCAGTTTGGGGTCCAGGGCGTCCCGGAGCCCGTCGCCCACCAGGTTCAGGCACAGGATCATGACGCTGAGGACGGCAGCGGGGATAAATAGCCGCTCCGGGTAGGTCCGCAGGCCGCTGAGGGCCGCCGAGCACAGGGAGCCCAGGCTGGTCATGGGGATGTCCACGCCCACGCCCAGGTAGCTCAAAAAGCTCTCCAGGAAGATGGCCGAGGGGATCTGCAGGAAAGTAGTGGTAACGATCTGGCCAATGCAATTGGGCAGCAGGTGCTTTTTGATGATACGGCTGCTCTTGCCACCCAGAGCCTTGGCCGCAGTGACGTACTCCTGTTGCTTCAGCTGGAGGATCTGGCCCCGGATGATCCGGGACATGGTCACCCAGTAGAGGGAGCCGAAGGCGATGAACATGGCGATGACGTTGGTGCCCACCGTGTCGAACATGAGCCGCAAAAGGCCGGTGGAGGTAGAGAGCTTGTCGTTAAAGTTCTCCTTCAGCACCACCGAGATCAGCAGAATGACCAGCACCTCGGGCACCGATTGGATGACTTCCACGATCCGCTGCATGACCGTATCCACCATCCCGCCGGCATAGCCGGAGATGGAGCCGTAGAGGGCGCCGATGATAAGCACCAGCACGGCGGCAAACACGCCCACCAGCAGGGACACCCGGGCGCCGATCATGATCCGGACCATGTAGTCCCGGCCAAAGTTATCGGTGCCAAACACGTGAGGGAATACCTTCTCCCCCGCGGCTTTCCGCTCCAGCTCCTGCCGGGAGTAGCCAAAGAGCTTGGCCTTGACCCCCAACTGGGCGATGGCGTCCTCCTCAGTGAGGGCGGCGTCGCCATTGCCCTGCTTGGCCTTGGCCTTAATGGTGGCCTCCTCAGTGAGGGAGAGCTTGCGGCCCTCGGCCGCCGCCTCCGCCCGGGCCTTCTCCAGGGCCTCCTCGGGGGTGAGCCTGCTGGATTCCGCCTCCGCCAGGAGGGCGTCCACCGCCTGCTGGTCCTCCAGGGAGTAGTGCCAGGGCTTCAGGTTCTGTGCGTCGGTAAATTGGTCGTAGCGGTAGGGCACAATGAGGGGGCCCACAAAGGCGAACAGCACGATGACCAGCAGCACCGCCAGGGCCACCATAGCCACCACGTTCTTGCGCATCCGCCGCCAGGCGTCCTTCCAGTAGGAGGTGGGCACCCGGTCGGGGATGAAGCCCTCCTTCTCACTTTTGTCCGCCGCGCTGAAGGAATCGGGGGCCAGCAGGCCAAAATCGAAGGCCTCCTCGTTCAGATGAAGGGAGAAGGGCTTCCGGGGGGATATTTTTTTCTCCGCCATGACTCAGCCCTCCTTTGCCAGGTTGATCCGGGGATCGACCACCTTATAAAGAATGTCCACCACCAGGTTCATGATGATCACAAAGCTGGCCAGGAAGATGGTGGTGCCCATGATGACAGGGTAATCCCGGTTGGAGATGGACTGCACGAAATATCGGCCCAGGCCGGGGATGGAGAAGACGGTCTCCACCACGAAGCCGCCGGTGAGAGTAAAGGCGATCTGGGGCCCCAGATAGGTCAGCACGGGGATAAAGGCATTGCGCAGGGCGTGCTTGAACACGATCTTCCAGGTACCCAGGCCCTTAGCCCGGGCGGTTTTTATGTACTCCTGATTCAGGGAGTCCAGCATGGAGGTCCGGGTCTGCCGGGCGATGTAGCACATGGGGTAGAATCCCAGAGCCGCGCAGGGCAGCACAAAGCTCTTCCAGGTGCTGGGGTCAAACATGGCCGGGAAGGGCTTCCCCGAGCCGCACAGGGCCAGCAGCAGCAGGTTGGCCATGACGAAGGAGGGCATGGAGATGCCCACCGTACAGACCACCCGCAGGGTGGAGTCCGCCGGTTTTCCCCGGTAATAGGCCGATACGCATCCCAGTATCACCCCCACGATCAGGGCCCAGCCGATGGCGATGGCGCCGATCTTGGCGGAGGTGGGGAAGTTGTTTTTGATGATGTTGATGACCGGATAATTCTTGCTCATCTTCACCGAAACGCCCAGGTCTCCCTTGAGCAGGTTCCCCATGTACATCTTATATTGGACATGTAGGGGCTGGTCCAGTCCGTACTTGGCGTTCAGCGCGTCAATGACCGACTGGGGCGGGCTCTTCTCACTGACGAAGGGGTTGCCGGGAACGGCCTTCATCAGGAAAAAGGTAACGGTCGCAATGGCGAAAATGGTAAACAGCGCCATCAGCACCCGCTTTACAATGTACTTTGCCATTATGTCACTCCCCAAATTCATTTCGTAGCTGCAAGGCTTTCCCCTTGTCAAGCCACCCATAATTGTCAAATGATTTTTTAATTGTACCCCAAACTTTCCTTCCCGTCAAGGTTTAAAGTCCCCCAATTTGCAATTTTGCCTTCTTCCCCTTGCCTCTCTCTGTCCTCTCCCGAAGGACGTTCCTTTGCGGACAGCCCTTTTCAGCGGATTTTTAGTGGATTTTTGTCCGCCCATAAAAGACAAATGCAGGAAAAGGTATCTTTTCCTGCATTCCCTTCCTTTTTGTTCTTTTTTGTCAACGCCCCTGTTTTTGTGGCCCCGCCCTCAGTCAAAGGCCAGGCCCAGATAGCCCTTTTCGGCCGGGCTCCCGCCCCGGATCATGCCGAAGGCCCGCAGCTCCCCGCCGGGCCCGGCCCACTCCCCAGGGGCCCGGAGGCAGTACCGCTCCCCCGGCAGCCGGGCGGCCAAGGCCCCGCCCCCTTGCAAGGTCCCACCGGGGCACAGCAGCTCCTTGACCAAAAGTTCCTTCTCCCCCAGCCGTTCCACGGCGGCGCAGCCGGGTTCCCCCCCCGCCTCTATGCGGTAGAGCCCCGCCCCGGACATCCGGGAGACCTCCTCCTGAAACCGGAGCCAGGCAGCGGGATAGGTCACGTGGGGCGTCCCCCGCAGCAGCTCCTCCCGAAGGGCTCCATATTCCTCCGCCGGGATGGGGACCGCCTCCCCTCCGGGCCCGGGCAGTTCCTCCTTGGAATAGGTCCCCTCCCAGGTGACCAGCCCCTCCCGAAAGCCTGCCGAGGCAAAGAACCGGTGGAGGCTCTCCTGGGCCGGCACGGTGCAGAGTCCCTCTCCCCCGGCCAGGCCGGCGGCATAGTTCAGCAGCCCCCGGGCCGCCCCCTTCCCCCGGCAACCGGGGGCGGTGGCCAGGGCATAGACATAGGGCAGGCTCCGCTCCTCTCCCCCCGCCCAAAACCCGGTGGGGGCCAGCACCAGCATAGTCACCGGCTCTCCCTTCTCCCGCCCCACCAGCGTCTCCTCTGGGCGGTAGAAGGTCCCGAAAAACAGGTCCAAGAATTCCTCCCCGTCCCCAAAGGCCTCCTTCCAAAGCCGCCGCAGCCGGGGCACGTCCTCCCGGACCGATCTGGTATATTCCATTTCTCTCTTCCTTTCCGCTATGCCGGCTCAAAGCCGCACCGGCCTCCACGTTCTGCCTTTCCTCTGTAGGGGCCGCCCATTTCATCCCCTGGCCTCCCAGCACAGCGGCAGGAGTCCATGTCTCTGCCCCACAAAAAATTCCCGCGGCCCATCATCTCTGGACCGCGGTAAACTTCTCCAACAGCAGGTCGGGATAATAGGACTCCTTGGCCTTCCTCAGCCCCTCCAGCCCCATATCCTCCTCCCGGTTCAGGTACCGGAGCTCCGGGTGCCGTTGGCGCAGCCGCCGGGCAAACTCCCGATTGATCATGGCGTAGGCCCCCTGGATCTCCCCGAAGGCCTTCTCAAAATGGACGTCGAAGGTGTCGGCGCAGATGGGGCTGCCGATGGTAAAGGCCACCACCCGGCCCTCCACCCGGATCAGTCCCCCCTCGGCCCTCAGAGCCGTGAAGTTCTTTAGGGTGGTCACCATGGCCCGCTTCTCGTCGGTGATGTCCTGGGCCTCCGCGACCCCCTCCCGCTCCCGGCTCCTTTCCTCCCAGAGAGCGTCCACCTCCATGCACTCGGGGACGGCCTCCTCGGTCAGGTCCTCGTAGACCCAGTCGGGGTTGTTCTCCTCGAACCGCTTGCAGTGGTTCCGCTTGGAGTGGAGTTTCCGGCCAGCCAGGTCGGAGAGCTTGTCCACTTCATAGAGGTAATCAAAATTGTCCCGGTCCTCTTCGATCTCAAACTGTCCGGGCCGCAGCGCCTCCAGCTCCCCGGCCTGGGCCTGGGTCAGGCAGATGAACCGCACCGGCTCCCCCAGGGCCTTGGCGTCGGCCTCGATGGCCTCCAGGGCCCGCCCGGCCTCTCCGGCCCCAGCGGGCCAAAGGTAGGCGTGCCCCCCCTTTCCCCTGGACCGGGAGAGGAACCAGCCCTCCCATTGGGCGATCTCCCGGCCATAGGCCGGGCCCCAGCCCAGCATTCCGGCAAAGCTGTACTCGCAGCCCCGGTGCTCCCCAGCCTCCAGGCAGCGGTCCACCCACTCCTTGTCGGCCAGGGTCGGTTGATGAAACTCGATCATAAAACAGCGTGTCTCCTTGTCTTGGCTTATAGTTCCTCCAAAGTGCCCTTTTCATACCGTAGGGGCTTCACCGTGTTCCGGGTGCCCTTTACGATCTGGTCCATCCGCAGCTCCTCGTTGATGCCGGAGACAAAGGTATAGGCCACCCCGTGGCGCTTGGCCCGGCCGGTGCGGCCGATGCGGTGGACATAGTACTCGTTCTCGTCGGGCACATCGTAATTGAACACCGCGTCCACGTCGTCGATGTCCAGCCCCCGGGCGGCCACGTCGGTGGCCACCAGCACCTGGAGCTTGCCCTCCCGGAACCGCTGGAGGGTCTTCTCCCGGCTCTGCTGCTGGATGTCCCCGTGGATGGCCTCGCACTTGACCCCGCTCATCCGCAAAAGGCCCATGAGCCGGTCGGTCATGTTCTTGGTGTTGCAGAAGGCGATGGCCCGCTCATAGGCCCCGTGCTCGATGAGCTGGACCATCAGTTCGGCCTTGGCCCCCCGGTCCACCAGGATGCGGTACTGGTCAATGTCGGGCTTGTTCTGTTGGTCGGCCTGGACGGTGATCTCCACCGGGTCCCGCTGGTAGACCCAGGAGATGTCCATCACCTCCCGGGAGATGGTGGCCGAGAACATCCCGATGTTCTTCCGGGACTTGATCTGGTCCAGGATCCGGGTCACATCCCGGATAAAGCCCATGTCCAGCATCCGGTCTGCCTCGTCCAACACCACCGTCTCCACATGGTCCAGCCGGACGGTCCGGCGCTTCATGTGGTCCATGAGCCGCCCCGGGGTGGCCACCACGATCTGGGGGTGGTTCTTCAGCTGCTTGA
>CATJWI010000183.1 GCA_949744075.1 uncultured Eubacteriales bacterium
ACGAACACATTCCCACCCGGGGGGCCCCCGCCATCTGGCCGGTAGTACCAGAAATTGGGCTGGTCTCCCCGCCGCTCGTAGTGCATATACCGGCCCGTGTCCTGGATCTTCTCCGTCCGGGTCACCGCCCCCTCCTCCAGAGCCCCTGCCGCCACCGCCATCTTAAAGGTGGAGCCCGGGGCGTAGAGCCCCTGAAGGGCCCGGTTCAGCAAGGGCTTCAGGGGGTCCTCCCGGAGGGTGTTGAAATCCTGAGAATAGTTCTCCGGCAAAAAGCTGGGGTAAGAGGCGGAGGCCAGCACCCCGCCGGTCATGTCGGTGATGACGCAGGCAGCCCCTTCGGTCTCCTCGGTCATGTCGGGGACATACCGGGCCAGGGTCTCCTCCACCACCTCCTGGAGCTTGATATCCAGGGTCAGCATAATATTGTCCCCCGGCCCCGGAAGCTGTAGCTCTCCCGTCTCCGGGTCCATCCGCCAGCTCTCGTTGACTACCTTGCCGTTCTGGCTCAGCTCGATGTCCTTGGTGCCGGGAGTGCCCCGGAGGATCTCCTCAAAGGCCTGCTCCACCCCGTCCTTGCCCACAGTGTCGCTCATGGAGTAGCCCTTGTCGGCGTAGTCGGCCCACTCCTCGGCGTAGATGGGCCCCACCTGGCCCAGGATATGGGCGGCGTACTGGGTGTTATACTGCCGCACCGTCACCGTGTCGATCTTCACCCCGGGCAGCCCCCGCTCCTTCACCACGGTGATAAAGTTGATGTCCACATCCCGGGTAAAGACATAGCTGGTCCGGGACACGTCCTTGGACCGGAGGGCCAGCTCATAGAGGACTCCCACCAGGGCCCGGCCCTCCTCTTCTCCTACATCCGGGTCCACCTCGAACCAGGTCCGCAGGGAGGTGACCAGTTCCTCCGCCGTGGGGTCCTCGGGCAGGGGGTCCTGGGCCTGCCGTTTCAGTTTCAGGGTCTCCACCAGGTTAGACAGCTGGGTGGCCGTCCGGGTCACCTCCCCGTCCTCCCCCACGTTCACTACCTCATAGGGGCTGCCGGTGGTATATCGCAGGGGGTAGGTCATGGTCACTGGCAGGGAGTCGCTCCACTCCACCCCCTGCTCCCGGCAGATCTCCAGCAGGGCCAGGATGGTGCCGTTGCGCCCCTGGATGTCTCCCATGAGTTTGGTGTCCAGGGTCACCTGGTAGGTGGCCCGGTTGGATACCAGCACCCGGCCATACCGGTCCAAGATCTCCCCCCGGGCAGCCTGAACGGTCTCGATATTGGCGATCTTCCGGGTGGACTGCTCCAGATAGTAGCTGCCGTGGACCACCTGCAGGTCGAATAGGGCCCACAGGAAGGCCCCCAGCACCACCCCCATCAGGGCGATCACCACCCGGGACCGGATGTGAAAACGTTTTGGGTCCATTCCAGCTCTCCTTTACAGCACCGTGGCCTTGGGCACCCTCTGGAACACCCAGCGGAACAGCAGGTACACCAGGGGCACGAAGCACAGGCTCCACAGGATCTCCCGTCCGGCCACCGGGGCCATGGCCTCCAGAGCGGCCGTCCCCGCGGCCAGCCGCGCCCCAATCCGCAGAGTGTCCAGCCCCACCAGGGCCAGTGCCGAGCAGATAAAGCAGCCGATCAGGTCCTGCCGCAGGGCATACTGGGCCAGCAGCCCCGCCCCCAGGCCCAGCAGGGCCATCAGGAAGGTCACGACCCCCGGCACGCCGGGGGTCACCGCGTCGAACAGCACCCCCACCGCCAGCCCGAAGCCGGCCCCGGCGGTGGCCCCCTCCAGGGTGGCCACCGCAATGGCGGCCAAAGGCAGCAGCATAGGCTTCACCCCGAAGACCGGGAAGCGGCTGAGCAAAAAGGTCTCGGCAAACCACACGGGAAGGAGGGCCAGGGCGTAGGCCAGCCATTTGATGGTAAAATCCTTGGTCGTCATGTCGGCGCCCTCCCCTCTTCTCTTGATTCCAAAAACACCGTAGGGGCGGCATATATGCCGCCCGCCCAGGGCCATACCATGTCGCGGGCGGCATGTGTGCCGCCCCTATGGTTTATTCCACCACTTCAAAATCCTTGATGATAAATACCTGCTCCAGCTCCTCCAGCTTGGCCGCCGGGGTAAGGATGGCGTAGTCGCTCATGCCGCTGTCGTCGGATCGGATCTGCTCCACGTACCCCACCACCAGCCCTGACGGGTAGGTCGCTGTCCCGCCGGACACGAGCCCTGAGGTGAGGATGGTGTCCCCCGCCAGCAGCTGGGTACCCTCGGGAAGGTAGGTCAACTTCAGCTTCCCCTGGCCCATGAGGGCGAAATCCCCCTCCAAAATGGCCGCCCCGTCGGTGCGGGCAATGAGTCCGCCCATTTCCAGGTCCACATCCACCACGGTAATAAGGGTGGACCAGTTGAGCCCCGTCTCCGAGATGATCCCCACCAGATTGCCGTACTGGTCAATGACGCAGTCCCCCGCCGCCACGCCGCTGGCAGTGCCCTTGCTCACGGTGAGGGTGGAGGCCCAGTTGGAGCTGCCCCGGGCGGTGACGGTGGCGGGCTCCTTGTCCAGCCAGCTGTGCTTTTGCTGAAATTCCAGTAGGTCCCGCAGCCGCTCGTTTTCCCGGCTGGCCGCCTCCCCCTCCCGGGCCTGAGAGCGCAGCTCGGCGTTTTCCTGCCGCAGGGCCTCCAACTCCTGGGCCATCTCCTCCCGCTCGAAGGCGTCGGAATAGAGCCCCTCGGTCCAAGTGACCACGGCGTGTATCCCGTTGCGGAAGGGGGTGGAGATGACCCCCGCCACATTGGCAAAGGGATTGGCGATCCCCCCAAAGAGGAAGGAGAGCACCGCCGTGATCAGCGCCAAAAGCAGGGCGATGATAAGGATCAGTATTCCGTTTTGCTTGAGAAAGTCCTTCACGGCAGGCGCTCCCTTTTCATGTTTCACTTTTCACTTGACTTGCTTCGCCTGTGTCAGCGGAAAAACGCCGAATTCCCCCAGGGCCTTCCCCAGAGCGCACACCGGCAGTCCCATCACATTGAAATAGTCTCCCCGGATGCCCTCCACCAGCATGGAGCCCAGGCCCTGGATGCCGTAGGCTCCCGCCTTGTCCATGGGCTCCCCGGTGGAGACATAGGCGGCGATCTCCTCCGCCGTCAGGGGCCGAAAGGTCACGTCGGTGCCCTCGCTGCGGGTCACCACCCTCTCCCCCCGGCGGAGGGTATAGCCCGTATAGACCCGGTGGGTCCGGCCCGAGAGCTCCCCCAGCATCCGCCGTGCGTCGGCCTGGTCTGCCGGCTTGCCCAGGACCTCCCCATTCCAAACCACCACTGTGTCGGCGGCGATGACCAAACTGTTCGCCCCCGCCCCGGCGGCCACCGCGGCGGCCTTCTCGGCGGAGATGGCCTCCACCAGCCGGTCCGGGCTCAGCTCCCGGTCCATATGCTCATCGATATCCGCCGCCACCACCCGAAAGGACAGCCCCATCTGGGTCAAAAGCTCCTTTCGGCGGGGAGAGGCGGAGGCTAAGATGATATCCATTAAAAAACCTCCTTGGCTTTTTAATTCTTCCCTGTAGAGCCAAATCCGCCCGCACCCCGCTCTGTCTCGTCCAGGGCATCCGTGACGGTGACCCGGGCCTGGACCACGGGCATGACGGCCAGCTGGGCCACCCGGTCCCCGGGCTGGATGGTGTAATCGGCGTCAGAGAGGTTGGTAAGGCCCACGATGACCTCCCCCCGGTAGTCGCTATCGATGACCCCCACACAGTTGGGCAGGGTGACGCCATAGTTGTTCCCCAGCCCCGACCGGGCAAAGATCAAAGCCACATACTCCGGCCCCGGCAAAGCGATGGCAAACCCAGTGGGCACCTTCACCCGCTCCAGGGGACGGATGGTAATAGGGGTGTCGATGCAGGCCCGCAGGTCCATCCCCGCCGCCCCGGCGGTGGCGTAGGAGGGGAAGGGGATCTCCGCACCAATTTTAGGAGAGAGCGGCTTTAAACGTAGCTCTATATTCATGATCGTTCCTCTTTTCGTCTGTATTATTGGACTGTAGGGGCGGCATATATGCCACCCTTACCTTTATTCGACCCCACGGTAGTATAGCCCTCTCGTAAACTCCGCCGGGGCCCAGCGGCCTTCGCCGCTGTAGCGCTCCAACGCCTGGACACACTCCCAGGGATTCTCCGTGGTGAACATGAGCCGGGCATAGGTGAGCCCTGCCCGTTTCCACTCCGGCTTGTCGGCCAAAAACAGCTTCCTGCTGTTCAAGATCTCGCTGCGGCAGCCTGGGGCTTTCACCACCGGGAAGCGCTCCCCCTTCCGGTCGGTGAGGATGTTCTCCCCTTCGCAGGTGCAGCGGCCCGCGCGGTTTTTGATGATGCAGTTCTCAGTGAGCATCAGGGGCAACCGCCCGTAGACCACCCCCTCCAGGGGCAGGGCCTTGCTCAGGTCCCGGATCTGGGCCAGCTTCAACTCAAAGGAGGCGGTGGCCGACACAAAGCCCAGCCGCTTAAACTCCTTCAGGGCCTGGGCATTGAACACCGGCAGCCCGTAGTCCGCCCGGAGGGCAAAGCCCAGGTCCCGGGCCGGGGCGATCATCCCCAAGTTGCCCACCAAGGCCTCGGTGGCCCCCAGGTCCCGGGCCTTTTCCAGCTGCTCCAGCAGCTCCTTCTTCTCCCGATCCCAGGCCACCCGGGGCAGGATCACCCCCAGCCTTGTCTCCCGGCTCAGCTTCTGAACGCACTCCGGGTGGGCCGCCAACTCCCCGGCGGGGATGTATACCATGGCGGGGGCCTGCCGCAGCAGGTCGGCGCTGACCTGCTCCGCCTTGCGCACCGACACCGTCAGAGCGGGAGGCCCGGCGGGATTTTCATACCGCACCCCCGGCTGGAACTGGCACGTCTTCACCGCGGGAGCCACCTGCCGCTTGGCCGACAGCTCCTCCAGCGCTTTCCGCCGTAAGGCGTTCAGGGCGGAGAGGGGCACGCTGAGCCCCGACTCCACCAGGGCCTTCACTCCCAGGCACCGGTAGGGGGTCCCCCCGGTGCGGGAGAGCTGTTTCTCCACCTGCTCCACGGTGAGAGGCAGGGTCCGGGCCACCTCCGGGACCTGGCCCGCGGCGGTGACCACCCGCCCCGACCGGTCCTCCACCCCCACCTGCACCGGCTCATTGGGCCGGATCATGGCATAAAATTTTACCTCCACCCGGGCATTTTCCTGGTTGACATAAGTTTGGCGTGCCTGGGCAAAGAGCTCCTTGGGCTCCGGGGTCTTCTCCTCCCGGACCCCGAACATATGAGGGCCAGTCCTGTCCTCAAAATACCCCTGGGTAAAGCCCTGGCGGGAAAAGGCCTCCTCCAGGGCTTTCAGTTCCTCGGCGGTGGGCATCCGGTCCTCCCGAAGGACGGTGGAGTAGACGCGGGTGATCACCGCCACATACTCCGCCCGCTTCATTCTACCCTCCAGCTTCAGGCAGCTGACTCCCATCTTTCTGAGCTGCCGCAGCCGGTCAATGAGGCAGGCGTCCTTCAAAGACAGCGGATAACCGTCGGGCCGCCCTCCCCAGCCGTATTTCATCCGGCAGGGCTGGGCGCACAGGCCCCGGTTGCCGCTTCTCTCCCCCACCACGGCGGAGAAAAAGCACTGCCCCGAGTAGCACATACACAGGGCCCCATGGCCGAAGACCTCGATCTCGATGGGAGAATGGGTGCAGATATATTCGATCTCACTCTCCGGCAGCTCCCGGGCCAGCACTGCCCGCTTCATCCCCAGGTCGGCGCAGGCCTTGACCCCATCCAGGTTATGGACGGTCATCTGGGTAGAGGCGTGGAGGACCAGGTCCGGGGCGGCCTGCTTCACCGCCCGCAGCACCCCCAGGTCCTGGACCAGCACGGCGTCCGCCCCCAGCTCACTGGCCCGCCGGGCCAGGTCGGCAGCGGCGGGCAGTTCCCGGTCGGTGAGCAGGGTATTCAAGGTAAGGTAGACCTTTACCCCCCGCAAATGGCAATAGGACACCGCCGAGGCGAAATCCGCCTCGGTAAAATTCTTGGCGTTGCGGCGGGCATTGAAGTCGCCGAAGCCCATGTAGACTGCATCCGCCCCGTTCTGGACCGCGGCGGTGAGGGCCTCCATGGACCCGGCAGGGGCCAACAGCTCCAGCATCTTACTTTTTTTGGTTCTGGAGCTTGAAGATCTCCTGCCTTGCCTTGGAGAGCTCCAGCTTCAGGGCGGCGGACTCCTCCAGATACTCCTTGATCTGGGCCCGCAGGGCCTCGGCGGCGTCCAGGCTCTTGAAATACTCGTCAGCCACATTGAGGGCAGCCAGCACGGCGGCGTCGGCGGAGGACACCTTGCCCCCCTCCTTGACCTCCCGGATCTTCTGATCCACCCGGTCGGCCACCTTCTTCATGTAAGCGGCGTCCTCGGAGGCCACCAGGTTATACTCCTGGCCGTCGATGGTCACAGTCACCTTATTTTGCACGGTATGACCCTCCCTTTTTTATATACAGAGATATTATAGCATAGTCCCCCCCGATTGAAAAACAAAAAATCGTGAATTTTTCGGTTTTTTCTTCTCTTTTGAAAAATCTGTTTTCTCCCCCACACCACAAATCGTCCGACCTCCGCCTTGACATCCACAGGCCCCATGTGTCTGCCCCATTAGACGGTCCGCCGGGGCTTCCTCCAAAATAGAAAGCGGGCCGGGAGCGTCATGCGCCCGGCCCGCTGCTCTCTTTTGTATGGTTTACTCCGCCAGAGTCTTCACGCCGTCCTGGAAGAGCTTCACCGCCTCGTCGGCGTTCTCGCCGATGAGGAACAGGAACCACTCGCCCTCGGTGACGAACTTGGCGTTCTCCACCTTGGGCAGGTTCTGGCTCAGATACCAGGAGAAGGTGTCCTCCTGCTGCTTGCGGTAGGATTCAAAGGCCGCCTCCAGCTCCTCCTGGCTGCCCTCGGCCAGCTTGCCCAGCACCAGGGTGTCGGGGGAGGTCATCATGGGCAGGAAGGCTACGCCCTCGGTCATCCACTCAGCCTTGAAGCCGTGGGCCTCGCCGTAGAACTCCTCCAGCTCGGCGGGGGTGGACTTCATGCCCCGGCCCATGTCGGCGGTCTCCATAATGGAGAGGGCCAGCTTCATCAGGGGGGTGCCGTTGGGGGTGGCGATGGCATAGCTCTCGCCCTCGTCGGTGGAGTTGTCGGTGACGGTGACGCCCTCCAGCAGGTTCAGGATCGTGGAGGGGACATAGGTCACGCCCTCAAGGAGCAGAGCCTCGCCCTTTACCTTCTCGTCGTTCACCGAAATGGACATATCGTTGAAGTCGGTGAGGATCACGTCCTTCTCGTAGTAGAAGGTGCTCTGGCCGGCCTCTCCGTCCCAGTAGGCGCTGCCGCCGTCGGCCTGGAGCACCGCCCGGAGGGGCAGATAGCCGGTGGGGGCGTTGGGGATCTCGCTGAGAAGGACAGAAACGCTCTCGCTGCCCCAGCCGGGGACCTCCCGGTCATATTCATAGCCCTCCAGCACCTTGTCGTTGACGGTGATGACCTTGTCATAGCCGCCGGCGTTGGGGTTGGCGGAAATGAGCATGGGGACCTGGGCGCCGTCGGAGGCTAGGGCGGCAGAGCCCAGGGAGGCGGTCATGGCCAAGGCCAGGGCCGCGGCGGAAACGCGCTTGCAATTCATGTTGGGATTCTCCTTTTTCTTGTGTGTTTTAAGGCTTTTCCTTTTGGAAACACAGCTTAGACGAACAGAGTAGAAAAAAGTTCCGAAAAAAACGAAAAATTTTTCGCGCCTCAGAAGGCCACCCGCTGGGCCAGCCAATCCTTCAGCTCGCTGACCGGGATACGGACCTGCTCCATGGAGTCCCGCTCCCGGACGGTGACACAGTGGTCGGCCTCCTCGGTGTCGCTGCCCACGGTCTGGAAGTCCACGGTGACACAAAAGGGGGTGCCGATCTCGTCCTGGCGGCGGTAGCGTTTGCCAATGGAGCCAGCGTCGTCAAAGTCCACCATGAAGTCCTTGGCCAGCTGGGCGTAGATCTCCCGGGCGGGCTCGGAGAGCTTCTTGCTCAGGGGCAGCACGGCCGCCTTGAAGGGGGCCAGGGCGGGGTGGAGGCGCAGCACGGTGCGCACATCGTTCTTCTCAGCGTCTACCACCTCCTCGTCATAGGCATCCACCAGGAAGGCCAGGGTCACCCGGTCCGCGCCCAGGGAGGGCTCGATGACGTAGGGGATATAGTGCTCGTTCTTCTCCTGGTCAAAGTAGGACATGTCCTTGCCCGAGGTAGTCTGGTGGGCGGTGAGGTCGAAGTTGGTCCGGCTGGCCACCCCCCACAGCTCGCCCCAGCCAAAGGGGAAGACGAACTCAAAGTCGGTGGTGGCGTTGGAGTAATGGCTCAGCTCCTCGGGGTCGTGGTCCCGGAGACGGAGGGTTTCGTCCTTGATGCCCAGGCCCAGCAGCCACTGGTGGCAGAAGTCCTTCCAGTACTTGAACCAGTCCAGCTCGGTGCCCGGCTGGCA
>CATJWI010000184.1 GCA_949744075.1 uncultured Eubacteriales bacterium
ACCCGCCCCTACGGAGAGCAAGGTACAGAGGAGCGGCAATATTACTTTGTCTCCCACCAGGAGTGCGAGGCCCCGGCTATCCCCACTCCCCTGCCTGCCGGGGAGCCTGAGGCCGCCATCTTCCTCGGGGACCTGGAGTCCTACGCGGCCCCCACAGTGGTGGTGGAGCCCCACGCGGGAGACTTTGACAACAGCTATGAAAACCGTTTGGAGAACTGGAACATCGACGGCAACCACGTGGTGATCTACCGCTCCACCGCCGACGGCCAGGTCTACGCCGCCCTGCGGCAGGAGGACGATACCATGAACGTCTTCCTCTCCCTCCGCGACGGGTATCAGGAGATGTCCTTCTTCCATGACCTCTTGGGCCACGACGGGTTCTATATCGCCTACTCCGGGGAGCTGTCCCCCCACACCTTCGGCACGGTGGTGGACTACTTCTATGTCAACGGCGACGGGGTGCCCGTGCTGCTGGCCCGGACCCACAATGGCTTTGACCGGCCTCAGGCGGTGGACCTGGACGGGGACGGGACCAGCGAGCTGTGTACCGAGACACAGATCTTCTTCCAGCGGGAGGGACAGCTCTACCTGGCCGACCTGCCGGAGCTGCTCACCGCCGCCTGCCCGGAATTGGATTACTGGGACTATGCCACCTGGGATATGTATTCCAAGTGCCTCACCGTCAGCGGCCTGACGGACCCCGGAGCGGGAGACCCCAGAAGTTTCACCCGGTACCTCTATTTTGACGGGGAGAGCATCCTCGTTTACAACAACGAAAAGCCCACCGCCGACCACATGGTGGTGGGGGTGGACAGGGATGTGCCCGCCGAGGTGGTCTCCGCCGCCCGGGAGTACGCGGAAAGCGTCTATCTGGGCCAGAGCGACTACGAGGGCTTGGGCGACCTGGACGACTGGCGCATCGAGAGCTTCACCGGGTTCTACTCGGAGAAGTTCGGAGAGACCGCCATCGAGGGCTGGGCCTTCAACTACGAGCTCCACACCACCACCCCGGAGGAGGTGGTACTGGCGGGAGGCCGGTATCTCACCGAGGACAACTGGGTCTCCCCCGGCTATCCCGGCTGCGACTGGCTGTTCTTCCGGTTGGAGGGCGTCATGGCGGAAAAGCGGGTGTTCCTGTGGCACAGCATGATCAACGACGCCTCCCCCGGGTCGGTGGGTTTCCGGGGGATGGTGGCCGAGGGCTTGGAGCGGGCCGGGGTGGAACTGGAGGGCACCAGCTACGCCGCCCTGGAGGTCCAGGCGGTGATGGACGCCCTGGCGGAGGACGATACCTCCCTGCTCATGCTCACCACTGCCGACGGCGTAGGGCGTGGTAACTATCCGGCGACCTCCAGCGCCAACCTGGGCAACCGCCAGCTCTGGTTCACCCAGCCCGACACCTTCCGCTGGAGCCGGGCGGAGGCCCCTGCTTCTCCCCCGGCGGGGGCCAGTTTGGTGTTTACCGATGGGGACTGGTATCAGCTGCTTCAATTCTGGGAGAGCAGCGACCTGGTGATGAGCAAACAGTCCAACCGGGAGGCCGCGTGGTACCGGGCGGAGGCGGTGGAGGAGAACAGTCCCTTTGACAACGACATCTTCTCCTTTATGCGGCTGCTGTATGATGAGGCAGAGATCAACAAGCGGATCTATGCCGTTGCCGACCACGGAAACGGCCCCTATGAGGCGGCCCAGGCCTACCTGCTCCTGGCCGAAGAGGTCGCCCACAAGAACGCCACTCCGGGCAGCCGCTTTGCCTGCAGCTATGCCAAGGTGACCAACATAGAGATATTGGAGGATATGCCCGAGACCTGGTTCCCCACGGATATTTTGGACGATCCCCACTTTGCCTTTTCCTACGACCTGATCTTCGTCCCGGAAAACGAAAAGGCCCTGGCCTACCTGATGGCGGGCAATACAGGCGAGTACGAGGGCAATGACCCCGACGTGCCCCAGGGAGCTTTCCAATATTCCCGCCGGGGCAGCCTGTATCTGGCAGACGGGTACTGGCATTGCGGCGGGATCGGAACCGGCTGAGTTGAAAGGGCCTTCCCCCGGTGGGGGAAGGCCCTTCTGTCAAGCTATTCCATTCCGCCCCAAAGTTGCCGGGGGCGGAAGCGCCTGCTGCCGGGCGATTCGTGAATCGCCTCCACAAGACCAACCGGTTCGATAAAAGGCAAACCCAAAACGCAACGTAGGGGCCGCCGCCCCTGGCGGCCCCTCGGAAGCCTCCTATAGAAACAACGCTAACACGTTGTACATTGACCGTTTTTAACTCACCACGAGTCCCACGCACCACGCCACTGTGGCCATCAGTGCCCCCAGCGCCATATACCCGGGGGCCGGTATCCGGTGATACCAGCGGTTTTTCTGCTTGCGCACAAAGCCGTCGGCCACCCTTCTCGCCTCCTCCACCACCTGGTCGGCGGTGACGCCGCCCTGGCCCACTACCCCTTCCCGGACCAGGAAGATGGCCTCCTCAAAAAAGCGGCGGTCCGGAGACTTTACCACGATGACCCGCCGGCTGATCCCTTTGATCATAGCCCTGTTCCCCCTTTTTGGATTCCCTTCCAGTATGGCCCAACGGGGGAAAAATATACCCGGCATATCTCCCCGCCCTCCGACATACAATGTCCCCCGGAGGATGTGAAGATGGAGCAGAGAAGGCCCTGGCTGTCCCTGGCCGTAGTGTTCGCGGTGAATATTTTGCTCATTTTGTGGTTCCAGTCTCTCCGCTGACGCCCAAAAAAATCGCCTGCCCCCGCTGTGGGGACAGGCGATTTTTTACCCCTCCATGTGGCGGCCCAGGAAGCCAGACATGGTCTGGAGCAGCTTGTACTCGGTCTCGCCGCTCTGCAGCTCTCCCTCTTCCCCGGCGAATAGGACACAGCCCAGCACGTCGCCTTCCGCCAGAATGGGGGCGGCGCAGGCCACGAAGAACTTTCCCGACTCGTCGCTGACGGGAATGGCGTTCTCCCCCGGCTGGTACTGGTAAATCTTCCGGCCCTCCATCACGGCCTCCAGGCCCTCGCTGAGCCGCTTGTCCATCAGGTCCCGGCGGGGCGCCCCCGCCACGGCGATGCAGGCGTCCCGGTCGGTGATGACGGCCACATGGCCGGTGGTCTTGTTCAGGGTCTCGCACATTTGCGTGGCAAAGTCGCTGAGCCCTCCCATGAGGGAATACTTTTTGAAGATGACCTCGCCGTCTTTATCGGTGTATATCTCCAGCGGGTCGCCCTCGCGGATGCGCATGGTGCGGCGGATCTCCTTGGGGATGACCACACGGCCCAGGTCGTCGATCCGGCGTACGATTCCAGTGGCT
>CATJWI010000185.1 GCA_949744075.1 uncultured Eubacteriales bacterium
CTATGAGGACTATTTGGCCGCTTATGCCTCCTTCCAGGAGCGGTCCATTCCCGACGATCAGGGAAATGACCGGCTGCGCAGAGACGAGGCGGGCAATCTTTTGGAGAGCGAGCCCACCTTCAACAACTATACCTTTGAGCCGGTGCAGGTCCTGGAGGGCCAGAGCGCCAGCTCGGGTTACTACATGCACGATATGGTCCGTATCTCTGCCGGCGATGGCCATGCCATTGCCCTGCGCAGCGACGGTAGCGTCTTCGGCTGGGGCGACAACACTTTCGGCCAGCTGGGCGTGGGCATGGACTATGTGCTGGAGAAGCAGCAGACCCGGAAATACAGCTATGATACTGTACGGGTGGACATCAGCACGGATGAGGAAGGCAACGAGATCAAGACCGAGACCAAGGTGACGGTGGACGCGGAGAAGACCGCCAAGACCGGCGCCACCTTCGCTTATCGTGTGGCCATCCGCATTCTCAGCGGCGGCTATGCCACGAAGAACAAGGCCGAGGAGTTTGATACCTACCGCAACCACGAAGCCCTGGCCTACATGAACAATGTGACCGGCATTTCCGCCGGTGGCAACCACACGCTGCTCCTTCTCAGCGACGGCAGTGTGTGGTCCTTTGGCGAGGATACTTACGGCCAGCTGGGCAGCGGCAAGGAGACTGAATACTATAATATTGAAGACCCCCGTGTGACAGAGGAGGCCCTGAATCCCATCACCGTTCCCGAGCTGATCGCGGACATGGTGACGGAGGACCGGGTCCCCTCCGCTCAGCGTGTCCAGGGATTGCCCGAGACCAACCGGGTAGTGGACCTGGCTGCCGGCGGGGAAGCCTCTGTGGCTCTGGTCCAGGACGGCCATGTCTACACTTGGGGCAGCAACGCCTATGGCCAGTTGGGCCAGCTGGAGTGCGATGATGGCGAAGTGATCCGGACTGCCTTTACCGGAACCGCTATCATCCTCCATCGGGGCGAGAGCGCCAACGCCGACGGCGATACCAGCCAGTCCTTCTCCGAGGGCATCCGGGTGGCGGCAGGCAAGCATCACTCCGCCGCTCTGAAATCCACCGGCTATGTGTGGAACTGGGGCGACAACGCTATGGGTCAGATGGGCAACGGCAAGACGGACACCGCCTTTGTGCCTGTCCAGGCCGGCGACGGTGATTCCAAGACCCTGCTGCTGGAAACCTATGAAGTATACCAGCCTGTGGAGGGTGGAGACGACCTGCTGGTGGGGACCTATCACCAGACCATGCCCATGAGCGACGGCAACCCCGCACAGCTGATCCTGACCCCGGGCCAGTATCTCTCCTTTGATATGCTGGATGTGCTCTACAGCTACCGCACGGGCTTCAACCTCTTTACCGACGGCGAGAACAGCAAGATCGACGACCTGGCGACGCTGAATACCGGAGTTATGGATCCCTCCCTGCTGACCACCGGCCAGACCGCCAGCGACCGGGACGGCACCGCGGGCATCCGGGTGACCATGCGCAGCAACGACAAGTTGGGTCTTACCAGCGTATATGTGGACTACAATTTTGCAGGCAATAAGGACGAGGGCATCAAGCCTGACAGCAACATGATGTCTCTGCCTGTTTGGGTCCGTTATGTCCAGAAGTATGACGACGGAGGCGACAGTGCTGACGGCGTTTCAGCTGCGCCCATGGTCGCGGCCGGTCTCAACCACTCCTTGGCTTTGGACTCCATGGGCCAGGTGTGGGCATGGGGCGACAACAGCTACGGCCAGTTGGGCATTTCCAACGACGTGTTGGAGAATGGAGTGGAGAGCCTGACCTATCCCAAGCGGATCCTGGAGAATCTGAGCTACACTGATACTACAGGTGTAGTCAGGCCCCTGAGCTTTACCTATATTGCCGCTGGCGACAACTTCTCCCTGGCGGTAGATAACCTGGGCCGGGTGTGGAGCTGGGGCGACAACGCGTTCCACCAGCTGGGCCGCGGCAACGATACCACCGTGGAGGGTAGCTCTTACCGGCCGGGGATGGTCATCACCAATATGACCGGTGTGACCACCTTCCTGGGAACCTTGAGCGAAGTGAAGGAATATGAGGAGGAACTGGAGGACGGCAGCATCCAGATCACTCCCATCGACGTGCAGGACCGGATCATCGCCGTTTCTGCCGGCACCAACCATGCCGCCGCTCTGAGTGTCAGCGGTATCGTCTACACTTGGGGCGACAATACCTATGGCCAGCTTGGCTACAACGACCGTAAGGTCTCTGCCTCCCGTGTGGCGCGGCAGATGACCAAGGGCGCCGCTCCCAGTAGCTCCAGCTATGTGGAAGAGGTGGTGGGCATTGCCACCGGCGCCGACTTTACCGCCGCCCTGACCTCTAACGGCACGGTCTACACCGTGGGCCGCAATGATAAGGGGCAGATGGGCGATTCTTATGACACCAACCGCTACTCCTTCGTCAAGGTGCTGGAGGGCGAGAAGAGAAACGAGTTCGATCCCGATAACCACTATTTCGACAAGGCTGTGGACATCCGTGCAGGCAGCGAGCACATCGTGGCCCTGAGGGTGGACGGCAGCATTTACGCCTGGGGTGAGGGCGGCCTTGGCCAGATGGGCTATCTGCCTGAGCCTCCCCAGCCCGAAGTTCCCGACACGCCTGATGAGGGCGGGGATCAGGAGCCCGAGGAGCCGGTAGAGATCCCCACCTTTGTCTCCCATCCCAAGCTGATGGTGGCCCAGGGCGGCCAGCAGATCGGCGCAGGCTTCAACGCTACTTTTACCAAGGTTTACGACAGTGATATGCCCTCCCACGTTCCCGAGTGGGACCGGGTGAAGGTGTTGGCCTGGGGTGACAATTCTCTGGGCCAGTTGGGCAACTACGGCCCCGGCAATGAGGAGTACCCCGTGCCTAACGGCACTCCCGTGGACCGGGACAACACCGTGCCCCGTGCGGAGGACCACAGTGTGGTCATTGTGGACGACGGCAGCTACAGCTATATGCAGAGCGTGACCACCTTTGCCTTGGGCGGCAGCCACATGCTGCTGGTCACTGACGCGGGCGTGGTCTTTGCCGCCGGCGACAACACCTATGGTCAGCTGGGTGACTATACCAACAAGAATTGGAATTATCCCATCGTGGTGGGTGATCTCTCCTTTGAGACCATCCTGGCCATGGGCTACACCGAGTCCAATACCACCCTGCGGGACCTGTCTCCCCTGGTGGTGCTGGAGGAGGACGAGGAGCTCTACTTTGATCTGGACGCTATGTCCTTCATTTGGGAGAAGGGCTTTAACCTGCTGCAGCACATCCCCGTGCAGGAGATCGACGGCACGAAGCTGATGCTCCAGCCCCTGGACCCTGAGATGCTCACCCAGGTGAGCAACGACGGCCACCTGGCTACCTTCCAGGCCACGGATCCCGATCATGTGCGCTACGGCGAGACCTTTATTCAGATCTATGATCCGGGTACGGGCCGGACCCTGCTGCTGCGGGTGCAGATCAAGCAAACTGACACAGAAAACTACACCACCACACCGCAAATTTCGGTGGGCGCCAAGCATACCGTGGCGCTGCGCTCGGACGGTACCGTCTGGGCCTGGGGTGATAACAGCGGCGCCCAGTTGGGCGACAATACCTTTACGAGCCGCGCCTATCCCGTCCAGATGATGACCGGCGAAAAGGACGAAAAGGGCGAGCCCATCCCCTATACCCACATCAAGGCCGTGGCAGCTGGCGACAACTTTAGTCTGCTGCTGACTGAGGACGGCCAGGTCATCGTAGTGGGTGCTCTGACCAGCATTACCACCAACCTGGTCCACACTCCCACCGAGGAGGAACTGCTCCAGGAGTACCTGGCCAACCGGCCCCATACACTGCTGGCCTACCGGGTGGGGAATGCGGAGAACGGAACGGTCTACACCTATACCCAGGAAGAGGTAGACGACCCCAGTGTAGAGAAACTGGGCGACCCCGCAGGTACTATGACCCAGAGCGTGGAATACCACAACCGGTATAAGGACACCGTGGACACCAGCGGCATGACCGCTGAGGAGTTGGCTGCCGCTCTGGAAAAGGGCGAGCTGACCATCTATTATCAGGCCGCCTATGACTACTATGACGGCACCCGGTATCTGGGCAAGTGGGTGGATATCCCCGATGCCTGTCCCATCTGCGGTACCGTGGGCAGCCTGGTCCGGAATACTGACCAGCGGACCGAGCCCATTGTTGAGACCGGCGCTGCCTCGGCCGTTTGGGAGGGCCTGGTGAGATATGATGCCGCGACCGGAAGATATGTGGTCCGGCTGGAGGATGGAGAGCATCCTTTCCTGGGGACCTATATCGATGAGTACGGAGATTTCTTCTATACCCTGAACGAGGGCTATGATGGCTCTATCGTGGAGGGTGTTGAGGGCCTGATGGTCCGGCCCACCGTTCCCGGTTCTCCCAGCAATAGCTATACCCTCCATCAGCGGGTGATGGGGGAGGCCAGCTATACCTATTACACTGGTATCATCACCTGTAAGAATGACTGCGGGCTGGGGACCTATAATCCCCTGGACCGGGATACCCCCATTCGCTGCCCGGTGGATGAGGATTGTACCATTGTAGGCCAGCAGAACTTCTTGCTGATCTATGATGACGCCCGAAATGTGTGGGCCGGAACCCCCAACGAGCATCGGGTCAACTGGCACGAGCTGGACAGCCGGGCCGAGTGGCGCTACCGTATTTGGCGGTGCCGCGCTGGCCACATCTGGTACCAGTATTATGACCACGGCGGAGATGACATGGTTCCCGCCCGTACCGTGTTGGCTACAGATGTAGCCGGCGAGATGCCGCTTACCGATGTGATTAGCATTGCCGCCGGCGCCGACCATATCCTGGCGCTGAAAAAGGACGGCACCGTCTGGGCTGCCGGTTCCAACAAGAACGGCGAGCTGGGACAGGACCACTATGCCGCCATCGGCACCGCCGTCCAGGTCAAGGGCTATAAGGGCAAGGGTGAGTTGCAGAACGTGGTGGATGTGGATGTCGGCGAGGGCTATTCCGTGGCCCTGCTGGCCAACGGCTCCGTCTTTGCCTGGGGCGACAACACATATGGCCAGCTGGGCGACAGCAGCCGTCAGAACGGCACTATGCGGAGCGCCAGCCCCGTGCAGGTGGTCAGCGGCCACTATGAGGTGGACGATCCCGCCATCTTCAGCGTTATCGCCGGGGTCAACGCCATCGCTGCCGGCCGGCGGCATGTGGCCGTCATTGCCAACGAGTATAAGGGCGGCCGGCTGCGCAAGAGCGTCTTTACATGGGGCGACAATGGCAACGGCCAGCTGGGTCTGGTGGACCAGGAGGGCAAGCCCTATTCCGGCGGCTATGCCAGCTATCCCCGCCGGGTGCCCGGCAGCAGTGTTGCGGAGCACGACATCGTCACCATCGATGCCGGCGCTGCGCATACCCTGATGCGCCTGGAGAACGGTACCGTTCTTGCCTGGGGTGACAATAGCCGTTATCAGCTGAGCAACGGTGAGCCTGACCAATACGGCCACGTGATGGTGGTGGACGGCGAGGCCATGACCGAGAGCGGTCTGTCCGAGACCGTCCTGATCGCTGCCGCTGGAGGTAACCACAACGCCATCCTTCTGGAGGACGGCCACGTGCTGTCTTGGGGCGACAACAGCTATGGCCAGTTGGGTCTGGCCGCCATCGGCGCCGAGGGCTCCACCTCTGACTGGCGGGAGGAACCCTACTATACCGGTGAGCGGGCCGCCAAGGTGGTGCGCTTCTCCTTCAACAATACTAGTAGCTATAACTTCCAGCACAGCGGCTACAGCCGCATCACCCTGACCTGGGACGCCAACGAGAGCGCCTACATCGGCATCGACGACCTGGCGGAGCTGGCGGATTACTACGGCTTCAATCTGCTGTGCTATGATATCCCGCCCCGCGACATCTCCCTCCGAGATGCCTATCCCGGCCTTCAGTTCATCTCCAGCGACGACAGCGTGCTGGTGGTCTACGAGGAGGACGGCGAGTGGCGGATGCGCCGGGCCGGCCTGACCTACTCCAGCTTCCGCAAGGGCGGCGAGGTCGTTGTGGCCGGTGTGGACGCTGATGGCAATGTGATCGGCACCTTTATGGTGAAGATGCTGCCCACCTATGATGAGACCGTGGGGAACATCACCACCACCAAGCCCCGGTTTACCCTGCCCAAGGTCTTCTCCTTCAAGAACGCCACCATCGCCCTGAAGGCTGATGGTACGCTGTGGACCTGGGGCTACGGGTTCTACCGCAACGCCAGCAACCAGCTGGAGGAGCGCAGCACGCCCACCCAGATCCTCTGGGACGGCATCAATGAAGAAGTGGCAGATATCGCCGTGGGCGAGAACCACTTCGTGGTCCTGAAGGGTGACGGTACCGTCTATGTTTGGGGCGACAATACCTACGGCCAGCTGGGCATTTATACCAGCACCGGCACCTACTACAAGACCATCGTGCCCAACGTACGGAACACTGTGCCTGAGACCCGGGACCTGTCCCGTTGGAAGCGCGAGACCAGCGTGCCCTATCCCACTAACCTGCAGCAGCACCTGCGCAGCCGCCAGCAGAAGCCCGATGTGGCTACCGTTCCCGACAACTACGATCCGGAGAACGAGCCTCTGGAGCTGCCCACCATCGTGGCCATCGCCGCAGGCGCCAACCACACCTTGCTGCTGGATGTAAACGGCAACATCTGGGCCTTCGGCGACAACCAGTACGGCCAGCTGGGCCAGGGCGATACGGGGACCGACTACACCAAGCAGCTGATCACCGTCAACGACCCTGCCTATCAGGCCACCGCTTCCCGTTATACCCCCAGCCGGGTCATCAAGGGCGTCAGCGCCAGCAGCACGCCCTATTTGGAGAATGTGCTCTCCATCGCTGCCGCGGGCAATCATTCCATGGCCGTTCTGTCCAATGGTACCGTCTGGGGCTGGGGCAGCAACAGCAACGGTCAGCTGGGCGTTGTGGCCACCGGCAACGTGATGGTGCCTATGGCCATGAGCAACTATGTGGGCGGTACCACCGGCCAGATGAAGAATGTGGTGGCCGTCTCTGCCGGCGTGGACCATACCCTGATCCAGGCCGTGGTGCCCGCGGAGAAGGTCAAGGAGGACTACGACTATACCATGACCGTTTATGCCACCGGCCGGAACGATTTCGGTCAGGTGGGCATCGGCATGACCAGAATTTATATGTGTCCCGAGTGCGGCAAGTTCTACGCCACCGGCGACAGCCAGGTCCACAGCACCGGCGGCTCCGATACATCGGTGAAGCTGGTCTGCGACGCCCAGATGAAGAGCATTGAGGTCGTCAAGCTGGACGAAAACGGCCAGCCCGTGCTGGATCCGGAGACCAATGAGCCCGTTATGGAGACCAAAGAAGTGCCTCACTATGAGGGCACTGTCTCCGCCGCCTATGCCTACGATTGTCCCTCCTGTGGGAAGACTTACTACTCTGGCGACGCTCAGGTGAGCGGCTCCGGAGCTACCGTCATGCTCACCTGTGACCACGAAGGCTGCCAGAATGAGGGGAGGGCCGTTCAGGTCACCGGCCGGTTCCGCCAGACCAACCCCGTGATCTATGCCCCCATGCGGGTCCAGGATCAGAACGGCGACTATCTGGAGAGCGTGCGGCAGGTCAGCGCCGGCGCCAACTTCTCCGCCGTCATGGTGGGCCAGATCCTGCGCAACACCCGCATCGTGGCCGATCCCCTGGTGCCCGAGGGCCGGGTGGTCCACGAGGTCATCAACGACTCCCTGCTCTACGCTTGGGGCGACAACCGCTCCGGCCAGCTGGGCATTGCCGAAGGCGTGGGCTCCGGCACCATGACCGTTCCTGAGGACACCACCCGGGCCATCCCCGTTCGCAAGGGCGGCACCGTCTCCCTGGTGGAGATCATCGGCGGCGGTAAGGAAAAGAGCGAATTCATCCGGGAGAACCTGATGGTCTCCGCGGGCAATATGACCATGCAGATGATTCAGGAAGATGGCACCGTCTGGTTCGCTGGCGAGAACAGTCACCACGAGGGCGCCGACTACTCCACCGACGACAAGTGGGTGCCCACCCAGACCGGCATCAACACCTTCTATTCTCTGCTGATCGGTGAGGCCCATGTCTACATGAAGGAAGACACGGCCCACCAGAATCCTGTCACCACCTGGAAGCCCAAGATGGCCCGGTCTGTGACTATTTACGACAATCAGGAGCTGTACATCATTGAGGACGACCTGATCCAG
>CATJWI010000186.1 GCA_949744075.1 uncultured Eubacteriales bacterium
AGACGCTTTCGGCGCAGTTGAGGCCGCTCTTGAAGTTCTCGATGGCGTAGTCGCTGGCCAGCTTGCACAGGTCTTCGTTGATGACACTCATGATTTTTTCCTCCGATTTTTGGGCTTAGATCACGGGACCCAGGGTGTAGATATCGATGGAGCTGTGGTAGCCCAGCGTCTCATTCTTGGTCATCCGGCCTGAGAGCAGAGCCAGGATGGCCTCGAAGGCCTCCTCCCCCACCTCCTCGATGGTCTTCTCCCCGGTGATGATGCGCCCGGCGTTCACATCCATATCGTGGCGCATCCGCTCATAGGTGTTGGGGTTGCCGCAGACCTTTAGCACCGGCATGGTGGGGAAGCCCTGGGGGGCCCCCCGGCCAGTGGAGAACATCATGAACTGGGCGCCGGTGGCCGCCATGCCCGTCAAAATTTCGGGCTCCCGGCCCGGAGTATCCTTGATCCAAAGGCCCTTCCGGTCCCCGATGGCCTCTGGGTACTCCAGCACCCCCTGGATGGGCCGGGTGCCGCTTTTGACAATGGCCCCCAGGCTCTTCTCCTCGATGGAGGACAGGCCACCCTCGATGTTGCCCGGGGTGGGCTGGCCCCGGCGCATGTCGCAGCCCAGGCTCTTGGCCCGGGTCTCCATCTTGTTCACGATCTCGTAGACCTTCTCCCCTACCGAGGGGTCCACCCCCCGGCGGGCCAGCAGGTGCTCCCCGCCGATGAACTCCGTGGTCTCGCCAAAGACCACGGTGGCGCCCAGGTCCACCAGCTTGTCGGCCACATAGCCGATGACGCAGTTGGAGGCCATGCCCGAGGTGGTGTCCGAGGCCCCGCACTTGATGGCCATGGTCACCCGGCTGATGTCCACCGGCTGCCGCTGGAGATCCGAGACCTCCATCACCAGCTCGGAGGCGGCGTCGATGCCCTCCTTGATGGCGGCGCTGACACCACCCATCTCCTGGATGCGGATGATCCGCACGGGCTTGCCCGTCTTGCGAATTTCCTCCACCAGCTTCTCGTGGTCGGTGCCCTCGCAGCCCAGGCTCACCACCAGGGCGGCGGCCACGTTGGGGCTCTTGCCCAGGCTGATAAGGGTCTCGGTGACCCGGTCCAGGTCGGGGGGCAGCTGACAGCAGCCCTGGTGGTGGAAATAGCCCACCGTCCCCGCCACCTGGCGGACGATGGCCGAGCACACATCTCCGGCGCAGGTCACGCTGGGAATGACGGCCACATGGTTCCTGGCACCCACCTGTCCGTCAGGGCGGACATAGCCCATGAATTGGTATCCCATCATTTGCCCTCCTCTTTCCAGTCCCCCCGACCCCGCATGCTGTCCAGGTTGTGGACGTGGACGTAGTCTCCCTTGCGGATGTCCCGGGTGGCGATGCCGATCTCCTCGCCGTACTTGATGATGAGTTCTCCCTGGGCAATGTCCCGGACGGCGATCTTGTGGCCGTAGGGCACCAGCCCCCGGACCTTCACCACCTCCGACTTGCCCCGCTTGTCCCGGACCTCCACCTCGGCGCCGTCGTAGACGCCGTTGTCGAAGATGGTGGCCACGTTGTCCTTGTTGTGGACCTTCAAGGCGATCTTCAATTCTGCCATAGTGTTTCCTCCTTTATCGCGCGGGCATGACGGCCACCCCGTCGGGGACCACCACCACCCGGGCGTCCTTGCCCACCAGCTCATAGGCCAGGGCCAGGGCCTCGTCGGGAGAGGAGGCGGGGATCATGTTGGCCTTGCGGATGAGGTCGTGGGACAGGTATGTGCTCACCAGGATGATCTTGTGCCGCCGCAGGATGCGGGCGTAGATCTGGGGACACCACTGCTCGGGGATGGTCTCCTTGGGGGGGATCTTGGACAGGTACGCGTCGATCTCCTCGGGAGTGCCCATGGTGATGAGCCTCTCAAAGTTACTGCCCCCCATGCCGTCCACACAGGAGCAGCACATGATGATGACGCCCCCCTCCCGGCAGTAGCCGGCAGCGGTGTCCACCGCCTTGGGCGACTGGTAGAGGTTCTGGTCCAGGGGGTAGCCGCCGTTGGAGGTGACCACGATGTCCCCCTCCAGCTTGGGGCCCTGGGACTGCTCCCGGATGAAGGCCACGCCGGCGGCGTGGGCCTCCTCCAGGTCCCCGGCGAAGGCGGCCACCACCTCCTTCTCCCCGTTGAGGGCCACGTTCAGGATGAACTGGGTGTTCACTCGCCGGGCCGCCGCCACCATGTCCTCGTGGATGGGGTTGCCCTGCAGCACGCCAGTGGCTGCCAAGGGGCTGGCGATGGCCTTAAAGGAGTGGTTCTCGTTCACCGTCTCCTGGGAGCAGATGCCGGGCAGGATGCTCTTCCGGCCTCCGGAGAAGCCGGCGAAGAAGTGGGGCTCGATGAAGCCCTCGGCGATGAGCAGGTCGCACTCCACCGCCAGGCGGTTCACGTGAAACTCCGCCCCGGAGGGCAGGGTGCCCATCATCACAAAATCCTGGGGCCGGAAGGCGTCGTTGACGGCGATGGTCTCGTTGTCCACGATCCGGTCGCCGAACATCTTGCGCTGCTCTTCCTCTGTGGTGGGGCGGTGGAGGCCGGTGGCGATGAGAATGGTAATGTCCGCCTGGGGATTCCCCGCCCGGAGCTCTTCCAACAGGATGGGCAGGGTCAGCTTGCTGGGCACCGCCCGGGTGTGGTCGCTGGTGATGAGGACGATCTTCTCCTTCCCCGCCGCCAGCTCCCGCAAAGGCTTGCTGCCGATGGGATGGGCCAGGGCCTCCCGGACCAGCTCCTCCTGGCTCTTTCCTGGATCGTAGTCGTGCATCTTGGCGGTGACCACCGCCTCCAAATTGTCCTCCGCCACGTGAAGAGGCAGCGTCGCATTATAATAAGGGATCTGAATTTCCTTCATAAGGCCCCTCCTATTTCAAAAATTCTGGTACATACGGAAAATCGGCCCCGATAAAAAGGCCGATTTTCCGTATATCAGGGAGAGAAGAATAGAAGCAAGCTTACTGGGCAGCCGGGACGTACTCGGTGACCTCGGTGTGCATGAGGGCGGTCTCGATGGCAAAGTCGGACAGCTCCTGGCCAAGGCCGGGACGGTCGGGCACGATGTACTTGCCGTTGACGGGCTGCATCTCGTACTTGCCCAGCTTGTTGATGCAGTCCTGGGTGGTACGGAAGTGGTGCTCGTGGATGCCGAAGTTGGGGATGGCGGCCTCCAGCTGGAGGGACGCCGCGTTGGTGATGACCGCGCCGGCCACGTGGACCTGGACCCGGGCGTCAAAGACGTGGGCCATGTCGGCGATCTTCTTCAGCTCGGTGATGCCGCCGCAGTTGCAGGCGTCGGGCTGGATCAGCTGGATGGAGTTGTCCTTGAAGAAGTTGTAGTAGCCCCAGCGGGAATAGATCCGCTCGCCGGCGGCCAGGGGGGTCCGGATGCGCTGGCGCAGCTCCTTCATCATCTCGGGGTTCAGCATGCTGACGGGCTCCTCGTAGGCCATCATGTCGTACTTGTCGCACAGCTCGCCGATGCGGATGGCGGAGGTAAGGTCGGTCTGGCAGTGATTCTCCACGATGATGTCCACCTCGGGGAACTCCTCCCGGATGGCGGCCATCCGCTCCTCGATGCGGCGGTACAGCTTCCGGTCAGGGAAGCCCTCCTTGGTCAGGTGGTGGATCTTGTTGCCGTTCTCATCGTAAGTCGTGAAGTCGATCTTCACCGCGTCGTAGCCCTCGCTGACGGCGTGGCGGACAATATCCACGTACTCCTTGGTGGCGCCCCAGGGGCCGATCTTGGTGGTCCAGCCAAACTGCAGCTGGCTGGCGTAGCAGCGCAGCTCGTCCCGGCATTTGCCGCCCAGCAGCTGGTAGATGGGCACACCAAGCTTCTTGCCCTTGATGTCCATCAGGGCGATGTCCAGGGCGGACATGCCGGCGAAGACCACCACGCCGCCGCCCTGGCCCCAGAAGGTGCCCTTCAGGATCTCCTCCCAGATGGCCTCGGTGTTCATGGGGTCCTTGCCGATGATGTGGCGGGCCATGTCGATGACCATGCCGTAGGCGGCGGTGTAGCCGGTGCCGTAGGCGATGCCGGCCTCGCCGTCGCCGTAAATGCCCTCGTCGGTGTACACCCGGCAGCAGATGGGATAGCGGGCCCCACGCTGCTCGCCGGCATCCAGCACCCATACGTCTACTTTTGTGATTTTCATGTCGCGATTCCTCCTTCTAAAAATAGCAGTTGGCTCTATCATGCGGCCTTTCGCCGCGGTTCCTTACTGGATGGTGACCTTGTCGCAGTTGCGGAAGGCCACTTCGCTGAGCTCGTTGCCCAGGCCGGGGAGGTCGGGGGCGGAGAACTTGCCGTTCACGGGCTGATAGTCGTGGATGCACAGCTCCTTGTTGTAGGGGCTCAGGGCATAGGTGTGGTGCTCGTGGATCACGAAGTTGGGGATGGCGCACTCCAGGTGGAGGGCCGCCGCCGTGGACAGGGGGCTGCCGCAGGCGTGGACCTGGACCCCCACGTCGAAGGTGTAGGCCATGTCGCAGATCTTCTTGATTTCAGTAATGCCGCCGCAGGTGCCCACGTCGGGCTGGATGACCTGGATGGCATTCTCCTTGAAGTACTCGATGTACTGCCAGCGGGTGTAGATGCGCTCGCCGTTGGCGATGGGCAGGCCAGTCTCATCGTGGACGAACTTGGACAGCTGGGGGGTGGGAGTGGAGGGCTCCTCGAAGTAGAAGATGTTGTACTTCTTCACCAGGTTGCCCAGCTGGGCGGCGGACTGGGAGTCCGTGAAGGAATGGTTCTCAATGATGATGTCCACGTCGGGGCCGATGGCCTCCCGGACGGCCTTTACCCGAGCCTCATACATATTGAGGTAGGCGGGGCTCAGCAGGCCGATGCGGTCGGTGTCGCCAAAGTTACCGTCGTCGGGCTTGAAGGTAAAGAAGTCGATCTTGATGGCGTCGTAGCCCTCGGCCACGGCCTTCTTGGCCTCCCGGGCGTAGTCCTCGGGAGAGCGCTGGGGGATGATGTCGGGGCCCCAGCCGAACTGGAGCTGGCTGGCGTAGGTGCGCAGCTTCTCCCGGCGCTTGCCGCCCAGCAGCTCGTGGATGGGGGCGTTGTAGTGCTTGCCCTTAATGTCCCACAGGGCAATGTCGATGGCGGAGATGCCGGCAAAGATCACTGGACCGCCGTTCTGGCCCCAGAAGGTGCTGCGGTACAGCTTATCCCAGATGACCTCGTGCTGCAGAGGATCCATGCCGATGATGAGCTTGGCAAAGTTTTGCACGATGCCAAACGCGGCGATCTGAGACTCTCCATAGGCCAGAGCGGCTTCGCCGTCACCGTAGATGCCGGCATCAGTGTAGATGCGGCACACGATGGGGCGCCAGTGTCCGTTTTTCAGGTTGGTCTTCAGGTGGAGCACGTCTACCTTGGTGATTTTCATTGTCGATTCCCTCCTAATTTAGGTCTGTCGCGCCTCTCTTACCGACCCAAAATGGCCAGGGAGATGGGCGGGCAGTAGGCCACCACGAAGAAGGCGATAATCAGGCCGAAGAGGAACGGCAGCGCCGCCTTTGTGATCTTGTCGATACTGATGCCCGTCATGGAGGATCCCACGAACAGGTTCAGGGCCACCGGCGGGGTCACGAAGGCGATGGCCAGGGCCAGAGTCATGATGATACCGAAGTGGATGGGATCCACGCCCACCTGCTGCACCACGGCCAGCAGTGTGGGGGCCAGGATGACGATGGCAGGGGTGGTCTGGACGAACATACCCACGATGAACAGGATGATGAAAATCATGAACAGCACCACATAGTAGTTGGTGGAGATGCTGAACAGGAAGTTGGAGATGATCTTGGTGATGTTCAGGTAGGCGAAGACCTGGCCGGTACCCTTGGCAGGAGCCAGGACGAACATGGTGCCGGCGATGAAGGCGGCGTTATCCCGGAAGATCCGCCACAGGGGCTCCAGCTTCAGCTCCTTGTGGATGAACAAGCCCACGATGATGCCGTAGACCGCGGCCACCACGGCGGCCTCGGTGGCGGTAAAGAAGCCGCCGTAAATGCCGCCCAGGATGATCACGGGCATAATGACGGCGAACTTTGCGTCCCACAGGCTCTTACCCACGTTCTTGATGCTGAACTTATCAGTGCCTTTCAGGTTGTGCTTGCGGCAGTAGAAATAGTTGATGACCATCAGGATGCCGCCCACCACCAGAGCGGGGCCCAGGCCCGCCATGAACAGGTCGCCCACAGACTGGTTGACCGTTACGCCGTAGAGCACCATGGGGTAGCTGGGGGGCACGATAACGCCCAGGCCGCCGGCGCAGCAGGTGAGGCCGGTGGCGTAGTACTTGTTGTAGCCGTCCTGGACCATCATGGGGATCATGATGGCGCCGATGGCCGCCACGGTGGCGGGGGCGGAGCCGGAGACCGCGCCGAAGAACATACAGGCGATGATGGTCACCATACCCAGGGAGCCGGTGATGCCGCCCACCAGAGACTTGGCAAAGCCTACCAGGCGCTTAGACAGACCGCCGGTCTCCATGATGGTGCCAGCAATCATGAAGAAGGGCAGGGCCAGGTTGGTAAAGGTGGCCACGCCGCCATAGAGGGTCTGGGCAATGAAGTTGGTGGTGGTAACAGGGTTCATGCTGATCAGCGTGAACAGAGCGATAAAAATCGCCACCGCGATGGGGACGCCTAAGAACATCAGTCCGAACATCACGATAAACATAATTGCGGTTGCCATTAGACGTTCTCCCCTTTCTCTCTGGCCAGCACTTTCTGCCGGTAGATCTCCTCACAGGCATCCAGGTCCATGGAGGGCTTGGATGCGCCCAGGTTCTCCTCATCCTCCTTCAGCAGGGCCAGGGTGTCCTGCACCAGGCGGATGGTGGTGAGGACCAGGCTGATGGGGATGATGACATACACCAGCTGCTGGGGGATCTTCAGCATGGTGGTGACGCTCTTGCCCAGCAGCTTGATCACGTCTACCAGAATGATGGTCATGTAGATATTGAACACCGCGAAGATCACATTGTCGATGACCAGCATGGCCCGCTTGACCTTAAAGGGCACCATCTCCAGCACGAAGTCAATGCGCAGGTGCTTCCGCTTGGTGACGGCGGCAGAGACACCCAGATAAATCATCCAAACGAACATAATGGTGGCCAACTCCTCCATCCAGGTGAAGGAGTGATTCATCACGTACCGGGAAATGACCTGGAGGGTCAGAAGCACGGTCAGGACGATGAAGCAGATGGTGGCCACATACAGCTCGACGTTGTTGAGAAATGTCTTGAGATCAAATTTCCCATCTTTCATCAAGGATTACCTCCTAAAAAGAGTACAAAGGGCCCGCCCGCTTGCGGGCGGGCCCTTTACCGTGTAAAAGGACGCTGGGGAAACGGCTTTTTAGCCGTTGTAGTTCTCCACGAACTCGATCAGCTGGTTGTAGGCCTCGGAGCCCATCTGCTCCTCCACCATGGGCCACACGCCCTTGACCTTCTCCTGGAAGACCAGCAGCTCATCGTTGGTGAGACGGATGACCTGGGTGCCACCGTCGGCCTCCATCTGGCTGATGAAGCCCTCGGCCAGCTCGGCGGTCTTGGCCCGGCCGGCGTTCTGGGCCTCGATCATGATCTCCTGGATCAGGGCCTTGTCGCCGTCAGAGATCTTGTTCCAGAGAACAGGAGAGGCAGCGGGGATGGTGGCGGTGAAGTTGTGGTTGGTCATGACCATGTAATCCTGCAGCTCGTAAACCTTGGAGGACACAATGTTGCTGGGGGGATTCTCCTGAGCGTCTACCATCTTCTGCTGAAGGGCGGTGTACAACTCAGAATAGGCAACAGGGGTCACAGCGCAGCCCAGGGCCTCCCAAGTGGCGGTCTGGATGGGGTCGGGCATAACGCGGATCTTCACGCCCTTCAGGTCGTCGGGAGAGTGGACCTCCACGTTGCAGGTCAGCTGACGGAAGCCGATGTCGAACCAGGCCAGAGGAATGGTGGTGGTATCCTCGATGGCCTTCTGCTGCCAAGCCTTGCCGATCTCGGAGTCCAGCACGGC
>CATJWI010000187.1 GCA_949744075.1 uncultured Eubacteriales bacterium
AGGAAGTCCAGAGGGAGGGCCATCGAAAGGCCCTCCCTTTGGTGGTTTTCTGTTTATTCCCTCTTAGTGAGCAAAGCGAGCTTAGAGGGAGTTAATGCTGCGAAGCGGTTAAGGGTCCGGGAGGGCTCTTTTGGCAGCAAAAGAGTCCTCCCAGGCTTCCCAGTTCACAATGTAGAAACCAAGAGGGCTAAACGTGGTACCCCCTCCGCAAGAAAGTGCACACGGACAACTCACGAATTACCCCCAACCCCTCACTCAAACACCATCGTCGCAAAATAATCCTCCGGAGTCTCCGCTCTGCGGATAAGCTTCACAGAGCCATCCTCCCGCAGCAGAAGCTCCGCCGAGCGCAGCTTCCCATTGTAGTTGTATCCCATGGAGAAGCCATGGGCCCCCGTGTCGTGGATCACCAGCAGGTCCCCGATCTCGATCTCGGGTAATTCCCGGTCAACGGCAAACTTGTCATTGTTCTCGCACAGAGATCCCACCACGTCATAGACATGGTCACAGGGCCTGTCCTCCTTGCCCGAAACGGTAATGTGATGGTAGGCCCCATAGATGGCGGGGCGCATCAGGTTGGCTGCGCAGGCGTCCACGCCCACATATTCCTTGTAGATGTGCTTGAAGTGGACCGCCTTAGTCACCAGGCACCCATTGGGGCCCAACATATAGCGGCCCAGCTCGGTGTAGATGGCCACATCGCCCATCCCTGCGGGCACCAGGATCTGCTCATACTGCCTCCGGACCCCCTCGCCGATGGCGGCAATGTCGTTGGGCTCCTGGTCGGGGCGGGAGGGGATGCCTACGCCACCGGAGAGGTTGATAAAGCACACATGGCAGCCCGTCTCCCGCTGCAGATCGGCGGCCAGATGGAAGAGGATACCGGCCAGGGCGGGGTAATACTCGTTGGAGAGAGTGTTGGAGGCCAGAAAAGCGTGAATGCCAAACCGTTTGGCCCCCATGGCCTTCAGCTTTTTGAAGCCCTCGAAGAGCTGCTCCCGGGTGAAGCCGTACTTGCTGTCCCCCGGGGTGTCCATGACCTGAAAGCCCTCCTTGCTCTCCCCCAGCTGGAACACCCCGCCGGGGTTAAAGCGGCAGGAGATGGTCTCGGGGATATACCCCAAAGTCTCCTTGAGAAAGTCAATGTGGGTGAAGTCGTCCAGGTTGATGACAGCCCCTAACTTGGCGGCCAGCTCATACTCGCAGGCGGGAGTCTCGTTGGAGGAGAACATGATGTCCTGGCCCCGGAAGCCGCACTTGTCCGAAAGCATCAGCTCAGTGAGGGAGGAGCAGTCAGTGCCGCAGCCCTCCTCCCGGAGGAGCTTCAAAATGCCGGGGGTGGGGGTGGCCTTGACGGCGAAATACTCCCGGTAGCCCGGGTTCCAGGCAAAGGCGGCCTTCAGCCGCCGGGCGGTCTCCCGGATCCCCTTCTCGTCGTAGAGGTGGAAGGGGGTGGGATATTGCGCGGTGATGGTCTGGAGTTGGTTCGAGGTCACAAAGGGCTTTTTCATAGGGGAAGCCTCATTTCTCTTTGGAATAGGTGAATTATATCCCAGGGGAGGCCCCGCTGTCAACGTTTTGGCAGTGGGCCGCGATGGTCCTGGGGGTGAAGCGGAGGAAAAGGAAGGCGGACATGCAGGCGGCGGTGACGTCGCACAATGGCTCGGCGCAGAAGGCGGAGGCCGCCGGGAGGAACAGGGGCAAAAGTAGGATGCCCGCAATAAAGATACTTTTGCGGAACAGGGAGCAAAATAGGGCCAGCCGGGTCTGCCCCAGGGCGGTGGAGCCGTCCACCGCCACCCACTGGATGGGCAGGAACAAAAGTCCGGCGGTGTAGACCTTGATGAGGGTGATGCTCCGGGGGGCCAGAAGATCGCTCTTGGTAAAGAGGCGGACGAAGAGGGGGGAGCCCAGATGGGTAAAGACCAGCATCAGGGCGGCAAAGGCAAGGCAGAGGGCAAAGATGTTTTTCAGAGCGCTCTTCACCCGCCGGGCGTCGCCGGCTCCCAGGTTGTAGCTCACGACTCCCTGACAGCCCAGGGTAATGCCGCTCAGGGGCATGGCGATGAGCAGCATATAGCTCTGAACGATGGAGCAGCAGGTGAGCAGGGCGTCCCCCTCCCCGGGCCCGCCCCAACGCTGGAGGACGGTATTGAGGGCGATAAGGATAACGCTGTCCAGGGAGTAGGTGAGGAAGGGGGCCATGCCGAAGGTGACTACCTTCCGGCACACGGCGGGATCAAAGCGGCCCCACCGCAGGGGGACGGGCATGGAGGGCCGGGTAAGGGCGGCCAGGGCGAAGGCGCAGGAGGCGGCCTGAGACAGCAGGGTGGCCCAGGCGGCCCCCGCCACCCCCATGTCCAGCAGGAAGATAAAGACTGGGTCCAGGGCGATGTTGAGGAAGGCCCCCACCACCACCGTGGCCATACCCAGGCCGGAGCGGCCCTGACAGATGAGGAAGTTATTGAGTCCGGTGGCCATAAGGGCGAAGGCGGTGCCGACGATGTAGATGGTCATATAGGTCAGGGCGTAGGGAAAGGTGTCCTGACTGGCGCCGAACCACCAGAGCAGGTTTTTCCGCAGCAGGAAGAACAACAGGGCCAGGCCGGCCGCCATGCAAAGCAGCATCCGCAGACAGTTGGACAAAATGTTGGAGGCCCCCTCCTTGTGCCCCGCCCCCATCTGCATGGCGAAAAGGGGCCCGCCCCCCAGGCAGGCCAGATAGGCGAAGGAGGACAGCAGAGTGATGATGGGCCCGCAGACCCCCACGCCCGCCAAAGCCAGGTCCCCAACCTCCGGGATATGGCCGATGAACATCCGGTCCACGATGCTGTAGAGCACATTGATGAATTGAGCCAGCATGGTGGGGATGGCCAGACGGAGGATCAGGGGCCCCATTGGGTCCTGTCCCAGGTCATTTTTTCTGCGCATCAGGGAACACTTCCTTGTGAGAGTAAAGAAAAGGGCGGGGAAAAAGCCTCCCGGGGGAGGCTTTCCGCTTATTGAGTCTTATGGTAGACGTCCAGGTAGACGGCGATCCGGTTATTTTGGATGAAATCCCGGATCTCCCGGCGGAAACCGTCGTCCCGGAACAGCTCTACGATCTCCGGGGCATAGCGTGTGCCGCTGCCCCGAAGCAGCTCCTCCACCAGCTGGTCATAGGTCTTGGCGGCGGCGTAGCTGCGGCCGATGTTGTCGGTGCCCGCGTCCAGGGAGTCCACCACGGTGATCACATCCACCAGGGGACGGATGGACGCCGGACAGCTCCGCTCCCCATGGGGATAGCCTCCGGAGCCGTCGTAGGAGCGGTGGTGGAAGTAGGACACGTTGGAGATGTTGGGCAGCCCCAGCTCCTCCAGCAGGTCGCAGCCGAAGACCGGGTGGTACTGGATGGACAAAAACTCCTCGTCCAGCAAACTGCGGCTGTACATCCCTACCGAGTTGAGGAGCATACACTTTCCAAGATCATGGTAGAGCCCGCAGAGATAGGCCTTTTCCAGCAGGACCTTGGTGTTCTCCGGGTGGGCGGGGGACAACTCCAGGCCAAAGGCCCCGTCCAAAAGGCCGGGGCGGACGGTCAAAAGCTGCTGGCAGAACCGCTGGGTCAACAGGGCGATCATCTTGGAGTGGACAAAGGTGGGGGCGTGGCAGGTGAGGATGTAATCCAGGATGCGCCGCTTGAATTGGTCGTTATTCTCGGCGGACTCGCTGATGATGTCCTGAAGGGAGCGGAAGACCTGAAGGGAATACTCGTTCCGGGGCAGCTGAAAGAGGTATTCCGTCTGCTTATCCACCGTCTGCTGCAGCCGGGGCTCCCAGCGCAGCAGGTCCTCTGGGGGCAGGCGGTGGGCATAGGTGAGAAGATATTCCGGGGCGTGGAGGATGACCCAGATATTCTCCCCGGAATAGTCGTGGATATCGGCTGACCGGCACATATCGTAGAGGGCCTCCAAAAGCTCCTCCAGGGGGGTGAGGCCCATGTGGTACCGGGCGGCCAGGTAGGTATACCAGGTGGTGCGGTCGCTGACGAAGCGCTCCTTCACCTTGGCGCTCTCCCGCTGGTGGCGGTAGACATACTCGGCCGATTCCAGCATGGCCTTGGCGATCACCGGGTCGTGGTCGTGCTGGAGCTCGGAGAGGAACTGGGTCCGGTCGTAGTGCATGGCGTAGACAAAGCTGTCCCAGGGAAGGTCCGGGTCCATCTCCCGGTAGCGGGGGTCCCGGAGCACCGCCATGGTCTTGTCAAAGCAATCCATATAGTCCGCCCAGCCGTCGCGCATGCGGTAGCCCGGCCGGGGGGAGCGGGACCCCCGGTAGCTGGTAAAGCCGTACTTCTGGTTGCCCAGGCAGCGGATAATATAGCCCCGGGTCTCCGGGTTTTCGATCTCCTCGTACCGGTCCAGGTAGGAGGCCCCGGCCTGGAAATACCGGCCGATGTCCTCCACAAAGAGGTCCAGCCCCTTCTTGCTGTCCCGGACGTTCAGGTACATCAGGGTGATGCCCTGGTAATAGAGCTCCCGAATAGTCAGGTCCAGGTCCTGGTGGTGCTGTGCGTAGGCGTAGAGCAGCCTATGAATATGGTAGGCGACCCCCACATCCAGACTGCGGTTATAGTTGAACAGGGCATCGGCCAGCTGGGAGAGTTGCCGGGCCTCATCGCCGGTGAGGGTTTCCGCCGACCTGGAGAAGAGGATCTCCTTCAAAATACGGTCGTTATCCTGGTGGATCCGAAACAGCTCCTCGGCGCACCGGCGGATGGTGGCGATGCTCTCTGAGCCGGACATATCCAGGGTGATAGGAGGCTTTACCAGGGTGAGGGCGGCGGTGAGATTGTCAAAGTAGGCTTGATAGGGACCTTGCATGTACGCTCTCCTTTTTTGGCATGGTAAGGACTCGAAATAACTCCAGGATGTACTATAACACAAAGCCTTTTAGGGCGCAAGAACAAGCGGGAGAGAAAGGAGATTTTAGCACTCTCTATATATAAGTGCTAATATTTACAATTTGGACACAATTTGTGGTATATTTGTTCACAGGGCCTGTGTATACTGAAAAACGAAGAAAAGGACAAGGGGCTTTGTACCGGGAAAGCCCCGGGACACAGAAAGGAAGGGACCCGCGTTCTCGGAAAAATCTTAGCAAGGAAAACAAACGAGTGCTAACAAAACAATGAAAAAAGGAGAAATGACTTATGTTTGGTATGCTTCCCTTTGACCGCAGCGACAGCAACGTGTTCGACACCTTTGACAACTTCGCCCGTGACTTTTTCCGCAAGTCCAACGCTGACCTGCCCGCCTTCCGCACCGACATCCGGGACACCGGGGACAGCTACGTGCTGGAGGCCGAGCTGCCCGGCTTCAAGAAGGAGGACATCACCCTGGACCTGAAGGACGGCATCCTCACCATCACCGCCTCCCACAGCGAGTCCAGCGAGCACAAGGAGGCCGACGGCACCTACATCCGCCGGGAGCGGCGGTACGGCTCCTTCCAGCGCAGTTTTGATGTGACCGGCATCGACGAGAGCGGTATCACTGCCTCCTACGAGAGCGGCGTGCTGGCCCTGACCCTGCCCAAGAGCAAGCCCGCCGAGCCCGAGGTCCGGCGCATCGCCATTCAGTAAACCCAACGCAGAAGGGGCCGGCCAGCACCGCTGGCCGGCCCCTTTTATGAGGAAAGGATGTGACCATCCATGAACGCGCAAAACTATACCCAAAAGACCGTGGAGGCGGTCCAGACCGCCCAGTCTATCGCCACCACTTACGGTAGTCCCCAAATCGAGCAGTGCCACCTGCTGCTGGCTCTGCTGGAGGCGGAGAACGGCCTGGTGCCCCAGCTGCTGACCAAGCTGGGTCTCACCGTGCCCAGCTTCCACGCCGCCGCCAAAGCCCTGGTGGAGCGCCAGCCCCGGGTTTCCGGTCCCGGCCGGGAGGCGGGGAAGCTCTATGTCTCCCAGGGGGTGGACAAGACCCTCAATGCCGCCGAGGAGGTTGCGGGGCAGATGAAGGACGAGTACGTGTCGGTGGAGCATCTGCTGTTGGCCCTGGTGAAGACCGCCCAGCGGGAGCTCTCCGAGCTGTTCAAGACCTACAATGTCACCGAAGAGGAGATCCTCCAGGCCCTGTCCACCGTCAGGGGGAATCAGCGGGTGACCTCAGACAATCCGGAGGAGACTTATGACGCTCTGAAAAAGTACGGTACCGACCTGGTGGAGCGGGCCCGGCAGAACAAGCTGGACCCGGTGATCGGCCGGGACGAGGAGATCCGGAACGTGATCCGCATCCTCTCCCGGAAGAGCAAGAATAACCCCGTCCTCATCGGCGAGCCTGGCGTGGGCAAGACCGCCATCGCCGAGGGCCTGGCCCAGCGCATCGTAAAGGGGGACGTGCCCGGCTCCCTGAAGGACAAGACTATCTTCAACCTGGACATGGGCGCCCTCATCGCCGGAGCCAAGTACCGGGGAGAGTTTGAGGAGCGGCTGAAGGCCGTTCTCAATGAAGTTAAGAAATCCGAAGGACGGATCATTCTCTTTATCGACGAGCTTCACACCATCGTAGGGGCGGGCAAAACCGAGGGGAGCATGGACGCGGGCAACCTACTCAAGCCCATGCTGGCCCGGGGAGAGCTCCACTGCATCGGGGCCACAACCCTCAACGAGTACCGCCAATATATCGAGAAGGACGCCGCCCTGGAGCGCCGGTTCCAGCCTGTGCTGGTAAAGGAGCCCACTGTGGAGGACACAGTAGCCATCCTCCGAGGGTTGAAGGAGCGGTATCAGGTGTTCCACGGGGTGAAGATCACCGATGGAGCCATCATTGCCGCCGCCACCCTCTCCAACCGCTATATCACCGACCGTTTTCTCCCGGATAAGGCCATCGACTTGGTGGACGAGGCCTGCGCCACCGTCCGCACGGAGATTGACTCCATGCCCACCGAGCTGGACGTGCTCCAGGGGAAAATGACCCAGCTGGAGATCCAGGAGGCCGCCTTAGCCAAGGAGACCGACAAGCTCTCCCAGGGACGGCTGGCGGATATTCGCAAAGAGCTGAGTGATCTCAAAGAGGTCTTTAATGCACAAAAGACCCAGTGGGAGAATGAAAAGGAGGCCATCAGCCGGGTTCAAAAGCTCCGTGAGGAGCTGGAGGAGGCCAACGCAGAGCTGGCCCGGGCCCAGCGGCAGTATGATCTGAACAAGGCCGCTGAGCTCCAGTACGGACGTATTCCCCAGCTCCGAAAAGCCCTGGAGGAAAGCGAAGCTGCAGCCGGCCAAGACCGGGAGCAGAGCCTTCTCCGGGACAAGGTCACCGAGGAAGAGGTGGCCAAGATTGTGGAGCGGTGGACGGGTATCCCCGTATCTCGGCTTATGGAAGGGGAGCGGGAAAAGCTGCTGCACCTGGAGAGTATCCTCCACCGGCGCGTGGTAGGCCAGGAGGAGGCTGTCCGCTTGGTGAGCGAGGCGATCCTGAGAAGTCGGGCAGGGATTGCCGACCCCAATAAGCCCATCGGCTCCTTCCTTTTCCTGGGCCCCACCGGTGTGGGGAAGACTGAGCTTGCCAAGACCCTGGCCGCCACCCTTTTTGACAGCGAAAAGAACCTGGTGCGCATCGACATGAGCGAATATATGGAAAAATTCTCTGTCTCCCGTCTCATCGGCGCACCTCCGGGGTATGTAGGCTATGAGGAGGGCGGCCAGCTTACCGAGGCGGTCCGTCGGGCGCCCTATTCCGTTATCCTTTTCGACGAGGTGGAGAAGGCTCATCCCGACGTGTTTAACGTTCTTCTCCAGGTGCTGGATGACGGCCGCATCACCGACGGCCAGGGCCGGACGGTGGATTTCAAAAACACGGTCATCATCCTCACCTCCAATCTGGGCAGCCAATATCTGCTGGAAGGTATCAACGAAGCGGGGGAGATCACCCCGGAGGCCAGGGAGCAGATCAACGCCCTTCTAAAGCAGGCATTCCGCCCCGAGTTTCTCAACCGTCTGGACGAG
>CATJWI010000188.1 GCA_949744075.1 uncultured Eubacteriales bacterium
GTCGCCTTGCCGGCGGGGATCTGCAGTTTCACGTAACCGGTGATTTTCTGTGCCATTTGAAACAGCACCTCCTACTTGAAAATGTGGTATGGACGGGACAGTTTTCGTCCCTCCCACGGTGTTTCTTTCTCGAACGACAGGCGGATGATCTCCGCCCCTACGAGGGGATGTAGGGGCGCACATCCTGCGCCCGTCCTCTCTTTTTAATTCTTGATGATCTCGACCTGGTCCAGCTCCAGCTCCACCGGGGTCTCCCGGCCGAACATGGAAACGACCACCCGGACCTTGCTGTGGTCCATGTCGATCTCCTCCACCGTTCCGATGAAGGATTCCAGGGCGCCGTCGGTGATCTTCACGCTGTCGCCCACGTTGTAGTTGACCACCACCTCGTGCTTCTCCACGCCCAGGGCGGTGATCTCGGCGTCGGTGAGGGGGATGGCCTTGTTGCCCGAGCCCACGAAACCGGTGGCGCCCCGGATGTTGCGCACCAGGTGCCAGGTGTCGTCGGTCAGGACCATCTTCACCAGCACATAGCCGGGGAAGACCTTCCGCTCCACCGTTTTGGGACCGTTATCGGTGATCTCGGTGACGGTCTCCATGGGGATGTTGACCTCCTGGATCAACTCGTGCATACCCCGGTTTTCCACGGCCTTTTCAATGCTAGCCGCCACAGTGTTCTCGTAACCGGAATAGGTATGCACCACATACCATTTTGCCTCTTCCATTCCGTGCTCCTTAACCCTGGAAGAGCTTGAGCAGGGCGTCGAGCAGGCCGTCGGCCACCTTGTCGAATACGAAGATGCACAGTCCCACCACAACGCAGAAGACCAGCACGATGAGGGCGTTGTTCATCGTCTGCTTCCAGGTGGGCCACTGGACCTTCTTCAGCTCGGCCTTGGTCTCCTTGAACCACTGCTTGATGCGGGCGAAGACGCCGGGTTTGGACTTCTTTTCCGGCTTCTTGTCGGCCTTCTCCTTCTTAGCGGGAGCCGCGGGAGTCTCGGATGGGGTGGTCTGCTCCACCTTTTCCAGCTTCTCGTTATCAGCCATTGAATGTTACCCTTCTTTCTTGTGAGCGGTTATCGTTGGAATAGCGGCTCATTACTTGGTCTCGGTGTGGACCGTATGCTTCCTGCAGAAGGGGCAATACTTGTTCAGCTCCAGACGGTCAGGGGTATTCTTCTTGTTCTTCTTGGTGTTGTAGTTGCGCTGCTTGCACTCGTTGCACCGCAGGGTGATCTTCACCCGGTTGCCAGCTTTTGCCATTCGTTCGGCACCTCCTTCATACTTGACGGACCCAACAAAAAAGCCGGATCCGGCCTGATTGCCGGACCCAGCCGAAAAAGGCCCAAAGGGGCCTTCTCGTGGTGTGGGGACCGGCATTGATTGCCTCCCTATGACCTCCTTGGGAGGGAAAGGGTTCCATGCCCCGTCACACCGTAAAAACGGACATGAAAAAGTAAGCCCTTTTCATAGGTGATAGCATTGTATCACGCCGGCGGGGACAAGTCAAGGGGAAATTTAGAAAAGAGAGAAGCTCTTGCGGCGGGGGAAGGGGTCTGTTATACTAAACCCATCAGAGCATCCGAAGGGGGAGCGGCCGGGATGGACATGCAGCAGGTGAGCTATTTTATCAAAGTGGCGGAGACCGAGAACATCTCCAGGGCAGCAGAGCTGCTCTACGTGTCCCAGCCCACCCTGAGCCGGGTGGTGAAGCGGCTGGAGGAGGAGTTGGGCTGTAGCCTGTTTTCCCACCGGGGGAAGAACATCTCTCTCACCGAGAGCGGCAGGGCCTTCTACGCCCGGGCCCAGGAGATGCTCCAACTGTTCCAGCGCACCCGGGAGGAGCTCAACAGCCTGTCCGGGGCGGGACGGGAGAGCGTCACCGTCCAGCTGCGGTGCATGTCGGGGCTGTTCCTGGAGCTGCTGGGGGGCTTTATGGCGGAGGAGGAGAACACGCTGGTCCAGCTGCTCCAAAGCGATAACGGCGGCGTGGAGCGGGGGGCCTACGACCTTCTGCTCTCCCCGGCAAAGGAGCCGGTGGCCGCCGCCTCCAGCCGCCCCATATTGAAGGAGGAGATCTTCATCGGGGTGTCCGGCGCAAGCCCTCTGGCGGAAAAGCCGGTGCTGACGGTGGAGGATCTGGCGGGGGAGCGGTATGTGAGCATCGCGGCCAACCGCTATTTTTACCAGCTTACCCTGCCCCACAGGCAGGAAATGGGGTGCCGGGCGCCGTGCAGCCTCTACTGCGACGACATGGTGGCGGTGCGGAACCTGATCCGGGACCAGGGCTACATCTCCCACATCCCCCAGTACACCTGGACCGGGGAGGACCTGAGAGGGGTGAGCCTCAAACGGGTGGAGGGGTTCCCCCTCTACCGCTACATTACCTTGACCGTCAACGGGGACGCGGGCCGGAACCGGGCGGCCCTGCGGCTGCGGCAGTATCTGCTCCGGGCTTTGGAAGAGCGGGGACTGCTTTATTCAGATGGTGAATGATATATACCCTTTTTCAATTATACAGCCCCTTTCTTTTTTGGTAGAATGACAATATCAAAAAAGAAAGGGGCTGCTGTTATGACGGGGATCTGGGGCCATGAGGAAAAGCCGGCAGAGGGGAAGGGGACCTGGGAAAAGGAACGGGTGCTGACGCTGAGCGAGGGGATGGAGGCGCCCATGCTGGAGTACCGCCGGCACATTCATCAAAACGCGGAGCTGTCCTTTCAGGAGACGGGCACGGCCCAGTTCATCCGGGACAAGCTGACGGCCTGGGGTATCCAGCTGATGCCCGGCATCAGTGGCAACTCCACCGTGGGCATCCTGCGGGGGGAGAAGAAGGGGCCCTGCATCGCTTTCCGGGCGGACATCGACGCCCTGCCTATCCAGGAGGTCAACGACCTGCCCTTCATCTCCCAAAACCCCAAGGTGATGCATGCCTGCGGTCACGATGCCCATACGGCCATCCTGCTGGGACTGGCCCAGGTGCTCTCCCAAAACCGGGAGGTCCTTCAGGGGGAGGTCCGCTTCGTCTTTGAGCAAGGGGAGGAGCTGCTGCCCGGCGGTGCCCAGCCCCTGCTGCGGGACGGAGGCTTGGAGGGAGCGGACATGGTCTTCGCCCTCCATGTGCGGACCAATATGGACATCGGAAAGGTAAACATCCAGGCCGGGGCCCGGTCAGCATCCATCGGCTCCTACGACCTGACCATCACCGGCCAGGGGGGCCACAGCGGCTATCCCCAGCGGGCGGTGGACCCGGTAACAGTGGCGGCCGACGTGATCAACGCCATCTACCGCATCGTGCCCCAGCGCATCGACCCCCAGACGGCCACCACGGTGACGGTGGGGTATCTGCACACCGACAACGACCACTCCCCCAACGTCATCAGCCGTTCGGTGAACCTGGGGGGCTCCTTCCGCACAACAGACAATACTCTGGCCGAGCAGATCACCAGCTGGATCGAGGAACTGGCCCGGCATATCTGCGAGGCCAACCGCTGTCAACTGGAGTTCTCCCGGATGATCGGCTATCCGGCCACCATCAACCGGGGGCGGGAGTATGAATATGTGATCCGGGCGGCCAAGGCCCTGGGCTATGAGAACATCACCTCGGACGATATCATGGGGGGCGAGGACTTCGCCTACATGCTGCTGGAGAAGCCGGGGGCCTACTTCACCATCGGCGCCCGGGACCCCGGGGACCCCCGCACCGGCGGGGCCCGGCACAGCTGCGACTTATATTTGGGGGAGGCCTGCCTGAAGGTGGGATTGGAGATGCTCTTGGGAACGTATCTGATGATCCTGCAGGAGGGATAAGGCCGCCCCGAGTGGGGTCGAATTTAGGCAAAACAAAGGAAGTGGAGCGAAGGAGCGCTCTGCTTCCTTTGTTTTTTGTCATCTTTTGGTCCCCCGACCGTTAGACTTTTTTTGTCCCGGGCTTGTTCTATAATGGCCAGGAAGGGGGGGACAGGGATGCGGGTGGTGTACATAGACGAGGTATTTTTGCTCAACGCCATTGTGGATTACCTGCTGCTCCTCTGTGCGGCCAAGGTGGCGGGGGAGCCCATGGCCCGCCTGCGCCTGGCCCTGGCGGCGGGGCTGGGCGGGCTATACGCCGCCGCCGTTTTCCTGCCAGGGTGGGCCTTCTTGGCCCGGCCCCTGTGCAAGCTGACGGTCCCGGCGGTCATGGCCCTGGTGGCCTTCGGCTCCTCCCGGCGGCTGCTGCGGGTAAGCTTGGTGTTCCTGGGGGTCTCGGCCGCCTTTGGGGGCGGGGTGCTGGCCCTCCAGCTGTTTTTCGGGGCCCCGGCGGTACTGGATCTGAAGACCACCCTTTTGGCGGCGGCGGGGTGTTATGTGTTCCTAAGCCTGGTCTTCCGCCGGAGCGCCCGGCACGGCGGGGGAGAGCTGGCCCTGGCCGAGCTGGCCCTGGCCGGCCGCCGCTGCCGGATGATGGCCCTGGTGGATACGGGGAACACCCTCACCGACCCCATCACAGGGGGGCCGGTGATGGTGGCGGAGGGGGAGAAGCTGCAAGGGCTTTTCCCCAGCGGAGAGTGCCCCACCGCCGCCGAGCTGCTGGACCCCATTGCGGCCATGGAGAAGCGGGAGGGGAAGGGTCCCTGGCGGTTGCTCCCCTACCGGGCGGTGGGGGTCCCCTGGGGGATGCTGCTGGCGGTAAAGGTGGATCGGGCGGTCATCGGCAAGGAGGATTACGGCCCCATCCTGGTGGCCCTTTCCCCCACGCCCCTGTCCGACGGAGGAGGCTACAGCGCCCTGATCGGCGCTTAAAAGAGAAGGAGGAGAGGGACATGAAAAACAAAGTGCGCCGGCTTCGGTGGCGGCTTTTGGCCCTACTGTCCCGCTGGGGGCTGGCCCTGCCGGGGAAGGTCATGTACATCGGGGGCAGCGACACCCTCCCGCCCCCCTTGAAAAAGGAGGAGGAGGCCGCCCTGATCGCCCGGCTGGGGGAGGGGGACGAGAAGGCCAAGAGCGCCCTCATCGAGCGGAACCTGCGGCTGGTGGTCTACATCGCCAAGCGCTTTGAGAATACGGGCATCAACATCGAGGACCTGATCTCCATCGGTACCATCGGTCTTATCAAGGCGGTAAACACCTTCAAGGCGGAGAAGAACATCAAGCTGGCCACCTATGCCTCCCGGTGTATTGAAAACGAGATTCTGATGTACCTGCGCAAAACGGTGAACCAGCGGGGGGAGGTGTCCTTCGACGAGCCCCTGAACACCGACTGGGACGGCAACGAGCTGCTGCTCAGCGACATCCTTGGCACCGAGGAGGACACAGTGGAGAAGCCCCTGGAGGAGGACGCAGACCGGCAGCTCCTCTCCCGGGCCCTGGACCAGCTGGAGGAGCGGGAGCGGGTCATCATTACCCTCCGCTTCGGCCTGGGGGGCCAGGAGGAGCAGACCCAGAAGGAGGTGGCCGACCTGCTGGGCATCTCCCAATCCTACATCTCCCGGCTGGAGAAGCGCATCATCCAGCGGCTGAAGCGGGAGATCCTGCGGATGATGTGAGCCTGGGACGGGCGGTGTCGAAAAACGTCGGCAGAAAAGCGGTAACCCCCTTTCCTCAAAAATTTTTCTTACATATGGCATTAAAACGTGGTATCATAGACGGGAAAAGGGGTGGTTCCGTGTACAAAACAGGCGATCTGGTGGTCTACGGCCGCACCGGCGTATGCCAGGTGGAGGGGGTGCGCCGGGAGAAGGACGGCCGGGCCTTTTACGCCCTGCGTCCTCTCTATCAAAGCTGCGACATCCTGACCCCGGTGGAGGGGAAGGTCCCCATTCGCCCGGTGATCTCCGGGGAGGAGGCCGACCGGCTCATCGACCTGATCCCCACCCTGGAGGCCAAGCCCGTCAGCGGGGCGGATCCCCGGGCCCTGTCCAGCCAATACCAGGCTGCCATCGCTGCCTGCGACTGCCAGGAGCTGATCCGGCTGACCATGTCTATCTACGCCAAAAAGAAGACGGCGGAGCGGGAAAAGAGAAAGTTCGGGGCAGTGGACCAGCGGTTCATGCAGGAGGGGGAGTCCCTGCTCTACGGGGAGCTGGGCGCGGCCCTGGGCCTTGGGCCGGAAGAGGTGCCGGGATACATCGGCCGCCGCCTGGGCCGGGGCAGGGAAGGAAAGACGGTCCCATAGAAAAAATGAACAAAAAACCCCTTGCAAAAGGGGTGGATATCGTGTAAACTACAACCTTGTGGGAGGCCTACTTCAAAGGAAGAGGCCATCCCCCAAGGTTCTTTATATACAATTGAATAGAAGGACCAAACATTCTGCCGGGCGGGCATATCCCGTCCAACATTGACTCCCAAGGGGAGCAGTGATGAAAGGAAGATGCAGTATGAACACACGCAGGCTTGTAGCAGGACTCCTGTCGGCGGCTCTCATGGCCACTCTTATGAGTGGCTGCGGCGGCACCGCGGAGCAGACCGCCGCTCCCACCCAACAGGGGGAGGAGCCCCGCCCCAACGAGATCACGGTAGCCATCGCCCAGGACCTGGACGACAGCCTCGACCCCCACAAGACGGTGGCGGCGGGGACCAAGGAGATCATGTTCAATGTGTTTGAGGGCCTTGTAAAGCCCACCCCTGACGGAAATTTGGTCCCCGCGGTCGCCGAGAGCTACGAGCTTTCGGAGGACGGCACTGTCTATACCTTCACCCTGCGGGACGGGGTGAAGTTTCACAATGGCGCCACGGTGACTGCGGAGGATGTGGTCTATTCCTTTGACCGTTGCGCCGACATTACGGGAGGTTCCTCCCTGGTGGAGGCGCTTTCTGTTGTCACCGACGTGACCGCTGTCGACGAAAAGACGGTGGCCATCACCATTGCCGCGCCGGACAACGAATTTTTTGCCTCCCTCACCCTGGCCATCCTGCCCAAGGGTTATGAGGACCAGGACACCGCCCCCGTGGGTACCGGGCCCTTCCGATACGTCTCCCGGGCGGCCCAGGACAACATTGTGCTGGAGCGCTTTGACGACTACTGGGGAGAGCCTGCCAAAGTGGAGAAGGTGACCCTGAAGGTCATCGAGAACGCCGACAGCCTGGTCATGAGCCTCCAGAGCGGCGCGGTGGACCTGTGCGCCAAGCTGACCAGTACCCAGGTGGCCCAGTTAGGGGACGAGTTCTACGTGGCCGAGGGCACCATGAACCTGGTCCAGGCCCTTTACCTCAACCACGCCGTGGCCCCCTTTGATGATCTGAAGGTTCGTCAGGCCCTGTGCTACGCCATTGACAAGCAGCAGGCCATCGACATCGCCTGCGACGGCTACGGCACCCCCCTGGGCTCCAGCATGTACCCCGGTTTCGGCAAGTACTTCCTGCCCGAGCTTACCAATTACTATCCCCACGACGTGGAGAAGGCCAAGGCCCTGCTGGCTGAGGCCGGCTATCCCGAGGGCTTCGACATGACCATCACCGCCCCTTCCAACTACTCCTACCATGTGGACGTGGCCCAGGTGCTGGTGGAGCAGCTGAAGGCGGTGGGTATCAACGCCAAGATCGAGTTGGTGGAGTGGGCCACCTGGCTCTCCGACGTCTATTCCGGCCGGCAGTTCCAGGCCACCGTGGTGGGCCTGGACGCCTCCACCATGACTGCCCGGGCTCTGCTGTCCCGGTTTGAGTCCACCGCCAAGCGGAACTTCATCAACTACAACAGTGAAACCTATGACGCGCTCTACGCGCAGGCCCAGGCTACCATCGACGATGCAGAGCAGACCGAGCTCTACAAGGCCTTGGAGCGGGAGCTTACAGAGAACGCTGCCAACGTCTACATCCAGGATACCGCCAACCTGGTGGCAGTGCGTAAGGGCCTGGAGGGCGTAGTGTTCTATCCCATCTACGTCCTGGACCTGTCCAACGTGGGCTGGACGGAGTAAGCCATGAAATACGCGGCGAAGCGGGTGGCCACCCTTCTGGTCACCATGATCATCGTCTCCCTGCTGGCCTTCCTGGCCTTTGACCTCATCTCAGGCGACCCGGCGCAGATGATGCTGGGCACCGAGGCCACGGAGGAAGGTCTGGCTGCCCTGCGCGCCGAATTGGGCCTTGACCGGCCCCTGCCCATCCGGTATTTGGACTGGCTCACCGGCTTTTTCCGGGGAGACCTGGGCATGTCCTACCATTATCATGAGCCCGTGTGGACCCTCATCGCCCCCAAGGTCCGGGTGACCCTATGGCTCAGCCTTTTGGCCTTCCTTCTCATCACGGTGGTCTCTATCCCCCTGGGGCTACTGACGGCCGGCCGGGGGGAGGGAAGGCTGGCGGGGCTCCACACTGCCTTCAACCAGTTGTGCATGGCGGTGCCCGCCTTCTTCATCGGCATTTTGCTCACCTGGGCCTTCGGGGTGACCCTGAAATGGTTCACCGCCGGGGCCTTCCCCGACATGACCCAAGACTTTGCCGGGTCCATGAAATACCTGTTCTTTGCCGCCCTGGCCCTGTCCATCCCCCGGATCGCCATGACTGCCCGGATGCTCCGCAGCACCGTGGCGGGGGAGATGGAGAAGGACTATGTCCGCACCGCCATCTCCCGGGGCAACGACCGCCGGGGGGTCCTCTTCCGCCACGTGCTGAAAAACGCCCTGCCCCCGGTCATTGCCTTTCTGGCCCAGACCATGGCGGAGCTCATCGCCAGCAGCATCGTGGTGGAGCAGGTCTTCGGCATCCCCGGCCTGGGGCGGTTTTTGGTGGCCTGCATCTCCAACCGGGACTACCAGGTGGTCCAGGCTATTGTGGTCATCCTGGCCTTCTGGGTGGTTCTGGCGGGCACCCTGGCCGACCTGATCCAGCAGCGCATCGACCCCCGGCTGCGGTTGGGAGGTGCGTCATGAAGCAAACACGCAACGGCTGCCTGACGGCGGGGCTCATCCTGTCGGGGCTCATGCTCCTGTGCATTCTGGTGGGCTTCTTCTGGACCCCCTATGACCCTACGGCCATGGAGTCGGCCAAGTTCCTGCCCCCCTCTCTGGAGCACTGGATGGGCACCGACAGCTTTGGACGGGACATCTTCAGTCGGGTGCTGAAGGGGGCGGGGACCACCGTCACCATCGCCCTTTCCATCATGGGCATTGCCGCCGTCTGCGGCGTCGCCATCGGCGCCCTCACCGGCTACTTCGGCGGCGTGGTGGACGAGGTCCTCATGCGCGTCAACGACGCCCTTACCGCCTTTCCCAGCATCCTTTTGGCCCTGGTGGTCATCAGCATCCTGGGCCCGGGCAGCAAGTATAACGTGGTGCTGGCCCTGGGACTGGTGTTCATCCCCGGCTATGCCCGGGTGTCCCGCACCGCCTTCGCCTCCCTGCGGGAGGCCAACTATATCAAAAGCGCCCAACTCATGGGGGTGAGCAAGGGCCGCATCCTGCTGGTCCACCTGCTGCCCAACACAGTCCAGGTGCTGTTGCCTACCCTCACCATCGGCTTCAACAACGCCGTTCTGTCCGAGGCCTCCATGAGCTACCTGGGCATCGGCGTCACCCCTCCGGACGCCTCCCTGGGCTATATGCTCTCCGAGGCCCAGGGCATGCTGGGCACCGCCCCCTGGTACGCCATTTGCAGCGGAGCCACCATCGTGCTGCTGGTATTCGGCGTGGGCCTCATCGGCCAGGGACTCCAGCGCCGGGAAAAGGGGGTGGCCTGATGCTTGAGATCCGCGACCTCCACGTGAAATTCCACACCCGGGACCGGGAGGCGGTGGCCGGGGTGAGCCTTACCATCGCCGATGGCGAGGTGCTGGGCCTGGTGGGCGAGTCGGGCTCGGGCAAGTCGGTGACCGCCATGAGTGTGGCCGGCCTTTTGCCCCGGCGGCAGTGCGCCTTTTCCGGCTCCATTCTCCTGGACGGAGAGGAGCTGCTCCACGCCAGCCGCCCCCGCCTGCGCCAGGTCCAGGGCAAGGATGTCTCGGTGGTGTTCCAGGAGCCCATGTCCGCCATGGACCCCCTGATGAAGGTGGGGCCCCAGGTGGAGGAGTCCCTGCTGCTCCATACAAAATTGAGCCGGGAGGAGCGAAAAGCGGCGGCCCTGTCCGCCATGGCCCAGGCCGAGCTCCCAGACCCGGAGGTCCTCTACGAAAAATATCCCCACGAGCTCTCCGGGGGCATGCTCCAGCGGGCCATGATCGCAGCGGCCATCGTCTCCCGGCCCAAGCTGCTGCTGTTGGACGAGCCCACCACCGCCCTGGACGTGACCATCCAGGCCCAGATCATCGCCCTATTAAAAAAGCTGAATCGGGAGCAGGGTATCTCCATGCTCTTCATCTCCCATGACCTCAGCGTGGTGCGGAAGCTCTGTGCCCGGGTGGCCGTCATGTGCCAGGGCCGCCTGGTGGAGCAGGGGGACACCGATGCCGTGTTCTATGCGCCCCGGGAGGAATACACCAGGCGGCTCATCGCCGCCATCCCCACCAGAAGAAGGGAGGGGCAGCCATGAGCGGGGAAAAGAAGGTGCTGGAGGTCAAAAACCTGACCTGCGGCTACCGCCCCTCGGGCCTCTTCCGCCGGGGGGAGTACCGGGAGGTGCTCCACGATGTGACCTTCCACGTGGGCTGCGGAGAAATTCTGGGCCTGGTGGGGGAGTCGGGCACAGGCAAATCCACCCTGGCCAAGGCCATTCTGGGGATGCTGGAGCCTGACCGGGGGGAGATCACCCACCACACCAAGCGTCCCCAAATGGTCTTCCAGGACCCCTACAGCTCTCTGAATCCGGCCTACTGCGTGCAATGGATCCTGGAGGAGCCCCTCCGGGTCCGGGGCAAGTGTCCCCCGGCGGAGCGCAAAAAGCGGGTGGAGGAGATGCTCCAACTGGTGGAGCTTCCGGAGGAATGCCTGGTGGCTAAGCCCTCGGAGCTCTCCGGCGGCCAGCGCCAGCGGGTGAGCATCGCCGCCGCCCTCATCCAGCAGCCCCGGTTCCTCATCGCCGACGAGCCGGTCTCCGCCCTGGACGTGACCATCCAGGCCCAGATCTTAAAGCTGTTAAAAAAGCTCCGCCGGGAGCTGGACCTCAGCTATCTCTTCATCTCCCATGACCTGAACGTAGTCTACCAGCTCTGCGACCGGGTCCTGGTCATGAAGGAGGGCCGCATCGTGGAGCAGGGCAGCGTAGAGGATATCTTCGCCCACCCCCAGGCGGACTACACCAAGCAGCTCTTAGCGGCGGCGGAGTAAAGGGAACCGCAGCAAAAACTGCCAGGAATCAGATTCCTGGCAGTTTTTCTATGCTGTCACGGATGAAAAATGGGGATCGCCTCCCACTCCGTAGGGCGGCCCGCCCCGGCCCGCCCCGGGAGCCTCCCATACCAAAACGGCACCACGCTGTACCCGATCAGCTCTTTAACCGATCACATCCAAAAGCTCCCCCGGCCTCCCCAGCCGGTACTTGGCCGCAATTGCCCCATCAGGGTCCGGGTTTCCCCAACCGGCCAGAGCAAAATCCACCCAAGCCCCCTGAGCGCACTGCAGATCGGTCTCCCGGTCCCCCACATAGAGCAGCTCCCCCTGAGCGGCCCCAGTGAGGAACATATACTGGAACAAGGGGTCGGGCTCAGGCTTATGGCCCAGAGTGTCGTCGGAGCAGACATTGATACGGAAATAGTTGCTGATGGGGAAGGGGCTGAAGTCCTGCTCCAGCTCCCGCCGGCTCCGGGAGGTCACCAGCCCCAGGAGATATCCCCGACGCTCCAGCTCCTCCAAAAGCGTTGGGATGCCCTCATAGACCCGGACGGTGTCCCGATAGCTCAGCAGCTTCCGGCTCCACAGCGCGGCGGCGGCGGGCACATCGGCCACCCCCAGACGTTCCAGGGCGTCGTGGCTGGGAATGCCCAGGCTAAACTCCAGCTCCTGCAAAGAGGGGCTGGAACCCGTAAGTTCCATCAAAGTATCCTGTAACGACCTGAGCCCGGCATACCCCGTGTCGATCAGGGTGCCGTCCACGTCAAAAACGATGTGCTGATACCGCATCTCTCCGCCTCCTCCTTGGGCTGTCGGTACCATCATCATACTGTATCTGTCCCGGAAAAACCACCGTTTTCCCGCCTGTTTTTCTCAATATCCTGCCAATTGCGGCGGTATTGGCGAGGCGTGCACCCCAGCTCCCGCCGCAGAAGGGTCCCCAGGTAGCTGGGGCTGCCCAGCCCGCAGGCTAGGGCCACCTGGGTCACCGGCTCCTCTCCCAGGGCCAGCATCCGGCAGGCGGCCTGGAGCCGGCAGCTCTGGACATAGGCCATGGGGGTGAGCCGGAGGCAGCTCCGGAACAGCCGGTAACACTCCCGCTCGCTGAGGAACCCGGCGGCGGCGATCTCCCCTACGGATAGCTTTTCCCCATAGTGCTCGTGGACATAGACCATCATGGTCTTCAGCTTGTCGTTGTCCTTGGGGCCCTTTTGCTCCCCAGCGGCGGGGGCCACCAGCTCCAAAAGTCCCAGCCAGATGGCGGCCAGCGCCTCCCGCAGCCGCAGCTCGTAGCCGAAGGAGCCTGGGTCCAGGGAAAAGACGGCGCGGACCCCCTCCAAAAGACTGTCCTGCCGGGCCTTCCCGGGGAAGAGGGGGATAAGTTCCACCTCCGGCCGGGCGGTAATGGGCAGGATGTACCGCCGCTCCACCCGCCCGCCCTGGCTCCCCGCTAGAAGGGAGGGGTCAAAGATGTGGAGCAGGGTGACCGTGGGGCCCTCTCCGGTGGGCTGGGTCCTGTGGAGCACATTGGAGTTCACCATTCCCCCGCTCCCGGCGGGGAAGAGGAGGCGGCCCTTTGGGGTGAAGTATTCCAGGGCCCCCTCCTGGATGTAGAACAGCTCCACGCTCCTGTGCCAGTGCCAGGGCACCGGGAACTGGTCCACCCGGACCCGGTGGGCCAGGTAGGGAAAGCCCGGGTCCAGGTCGGAGAAGTACTCCTCCGCGCTGCCGGTATAGAGCTGCGTTTGCCCCACATCCCGCATGATCGATCCCTCCTTTTGCCCTATCATATCACACTTTTCCCCGGAAGTAAAAATTCCATCGAAAGCCGTCCCACGATAAAAAATAAAGCCCCGCCTGCCCCCGTATGAAAGACAGTCCCCCGGAAAAAATACTGACAGGAAATCCAATGTCAGGGGGGACCGGGATGCAGGGGAAGGTAGAGATCTGCGGCGTCAATACCTCCAAGCTGAAGGTGCTGAAAAACGACGAAATGATGGAGCTGCTCCGTAAGACTAAGGAGGGGGACATGGCCGCCCGGGAGAAGCTCATTGCCGGGAACCTGCGCCTGGTGCTGTCGGTGATCCAGCGCTTTGACCGTCGGGGGGAGAACGTGGACGACCTGTTTCAGGTGGGCTGCATCGGCCTTATCAAGGCCATCGACAACTTCAACATCGACCTGGACGTGCGCTTTTCCACCTACGGGGTGCCCATGATCATCGGGGAGATCCGCCGCTACCTCCGGGACAACAGTTCCATGAGGGTGTCCCGGTCCATGCGGGATACGGCCTACAAGGTGCTCCAGGTGAAGGAGAAATTCATGGCCGAGCACCAGCGGGAGCCCACCATCGAGGAGATCGCCAAAATACTGGACGAGCGGCGGGAGGATGTGGTCTTCGCCCTGGAGGCCATCACCGACCCGGTGAGCCTCTACGAGCCGGTCTACTCCGACAGTGGGGACACGGTAACAGTGATGGACCAGGTCCGGGACACCAAGAACACCGACGAGCGCTGGCTGGACCACATCGCCCTCCAGGACGCGGTGGACAAGCTCCCAGACCGGGAGAAGAAGATCCTGGCCCTCCGGTTTTTCCAGGGCAAGACCCAGATGGAGGTCTCCGCCGAGGTGGGCATCTCCCAGGCCCAGGTCTCCCGGCTGGAGAAAAGCGCCTTAGAGCAGATCAGAAAGAACCTGTGAAATCCCTCACAGGTTCTTTTTTACAGGATCAACTCCTTGGGAAAGGCCTCCTTCCGCAGGGTGCCCCACATTTTATCGATGTAGGCCAGGGTATAGAAATTTTCGTAATAGTGGTAGAAAAAGGCCCCCTTAAGGGTCATCTCATAGCCCCCCTCCCGGACCGTCACAAAGCCCAACCGCCGGGCCAGCCAAAGCTCAAGACCGTACATCCGTTTCAAGGACCTGCCGAAGAACCGCTGAAAATCCGCCGGGTCCACCCGGGTGCTGTAGGCGGTCCAAAAGAGGTAGTAGACCATCCGCTGCCGCAGAGTGAACCGGAGGGTGAGACAGGTGGGGAGGCGCCCGCTCTCCACCCGGCGGCAGTATTCCTCCAGGTCGAAGGTGTTGATCTTGAACTGCTCCCGCAGCAGGGTGGTGGCCGAGCAGCCGAAGCCCAGGAAATTGTCCCGGGTCATGGAGGAGTACCGGGCGTCCTCCCGGCTGGAAAAGGTCCAGATGGAGCTGCGAAAGTACCCTTTAGCCTGGCAATAGCGGGTGATATCGTCCAGCAGCCGGCGCTTTTCTGCCTTGGCCATGGAGGGGACCCTGCTCCGGGTAAAGGTGAAGTCGATAAAGGGATAGATGGCCACGTGGTTGGCCCCCAGGGAAAAGGCGGCGTCGATATCAGTGCGCAGGTCCTCCAAGGTCTGTCCAGGCAGGGCAAAGATAAAGTCCATGGACACCGTCTCAAAGGGAACGGCGGCCAGGGCCCGGGCCATGGCGGCGGCGTCCACCGGCCGGCGGCCCAGCAGGGACTGAAACTTCTCCCGGAAGGATTGGATGCCGATACTGATCTTACTGACCCCCGCCGCCCGAAGTTGACGGAGGAGGGAGACCGTCACGTCGTCGGGGTGCAGCTCGATACCGATGCCTTGGGTGACGGTAAAATGCTGGCTGATGGCGGATAAAATCTCCGGCAGCCGCTCCGCCGCCAGAGCGGGACTGCCCCCACCAATGTAAAGGCTGGTAACTTGCGCCTTGTTGGGAGACTGGCTGCCCACCAAGTGGATCTCCTGGATGAGAGCGTTGATATAGCGGTCACAGAGGGCCTTGGAGTAGAGGACCTTGCAGTAGGGGCAGAAGTCGCAGATGCTGCGGCAAAAGGGAATATGAACGTAAAGGCCAAGCCCTTCACAATCAGAAAAGGGAAGGACCTGGTCATATTCCCCAGTGAACCGGAAGGGCCGGACCGAGCGGGTCAGCCACATGCGGGTCAGATCAGTCAAAATACCCATGGCGGCCTCCTAAATGTACTTCAGATAGGTCCGGAGCATCTCAAAAACCACCCTCCAATTGCCCTGAAAAAGGAGAGTATATTCCGCTACAAAAAAGTAGCCGCACTCCTGACACAGGCCGGGCACGTCGATACACCGGCCGCAGGTGCTGAGCCTGCCGTTCTCCATGACCACGCACTGCCGGCAGGGGGTGGGGAAGCGGTTGTGGATCAGGTAGGGAAAGGCGCTCTTCAGGTTGAATACCGGCGCGCCCTCCTCCATGGCCTGGGCGATGGCCCCGCAGCAGGCCGCCTTCTCCTCGGGGGTGAGGGCCAGGGAGCGGGTGTCCGGATAGGGGGTATGGAAGTTGAAGGACACCGCCCGGACGTTGGGGGTATCCCGGGCCAGCAGGCACACATGGCGGACGTCCTCCCGGTTGATCCGGTTGATGGCCATGTAAAAGCAGATGTTGTCCGCCGTGGCCCTGCGGACGTTTTCCAAAATGAGGTCATAGGTGTCGCCCCGGATGGCGTTGTGCTTTTCCTGGTCCCCGTCCAGGCTGAGGAGGATCAGGTCGGCCTCGGGAAGGTCCAGGGGAAAGGTGCCGTTGGTGACCACGTTGACGATGAGAAAGCCCATCTCCCTGGCCTCGACCACCAGGTCCCGCAGGGTCTTTTCCCCGTCCTGCCACAAAAAGGTCTCCCCGCCGCAGAAGAAGAGGATGCGCACCCCCATGGCATAGAGCCGGGCCATCTCTTCACTGATCTGCCCGTAGGGATAGAGAACGGCGGTGATGTTGTTCACCGAGCAGTGCCGGCAGTGGAGGTTGCACTTGTCGGTGAGGATGATGGTGCCCAATATAGGCTTCTCCTGCCGGAGGAGGATGGTCTTGAGCCCAAACCGGGCAAAGTAGGCGAAGGACGACAGCTTCATGAGAAAAGCCCCCTTTTCCCCAGCATACCAGGAGAAAAGGGGGCAGGTCAAGTCCTTCGGGACCATCGGCAGCTTTTGAGGGATAAGTGGCAGAGGGGGAGCTACAGGGCGGCCTGGATAGCGTCCGCCAGCCGGGCAAATTCCGGGATGCCCAGCCGCTCCCCCCGGACCTCCGGAGAGAGCCCCGCCGCCTGGATGCAGCCCCGGAGGGTCTCCTTGTCCAAGGAAAAGGCAGCCCCCAAGGCGTTGAGCAGGGTCTTCCGCCGTAGGCCGAAAGCCCCCCGGACCACCCGGAAAAAGAACGCCTGGTCCCGGACGCACTCCGGGGCGGGCCGGGGGATGAGCCGCACCACGGCGGAGGTCACCTTGGGAGCGGGCAGAAAGCACTCCCGGGGCACCTCAAAGAGAAGCTCGGCCTGGGCGTAATACTGGCACAGCACCGAAAAGGCCCCATAGTCCTTGTTCCCCGGCCCGGCGCAGATGCGCTGGGCCACCTCCTTTTGGATCATCACCGTGATGCTGGAGAACAGCCCGCTCTCCAGCAGAAGGGTGAGCACGGGGGTGGTGATATTATAGGGCAGGTTGGCGCAGACCAGAGGGGTGAGCCCGGAAAATTGCTCTTTGACCAGAGCGGCCAGGTCCAGCTTCATCACATCCCCGGGGATGACGGCAACGTTGGAAAAATCGGCCAGAGTCTCGGCGAGAATGGGCAGCAGGTCCCGGTCCAGCTCCACCGCCGCCACCCGTTGGGCCCGCCGGGCCAGCTCCGCCGTAAGGGGCCCGATACCGGGGCCGATCTCCAGCACCCCGGTCCCGGCCCCGGCCCCGGAGGCCTGGGCGATGTCCTGAGGCACCCAGCTCTCAATGAGGAAATTCTGTCCCAGGGACTTGGAGAACCGGAAGCCGTGGCGGCCCAGCAGGGCCTGGATCTGTTGGATGTCGCAAAGGTCCATAGCGCACCTCGCCTCTTTGGAATGGCCCCCGGCGGCCGGGGACAAAAGACGCCTCCAACAAGCGGTTGGAGGCGTCTTACGGTTGGAGCAGGTGAGGGGAATCGAACCCCCGTGTTCAGCTTGGGAAGCTGACATTCTACCATTGAACTACACCTGCATATTTCCCCATTGGGGGAAACAGCTTTTATATGTTACCATATTTTCCGCCAAATGGCAAGAGGTTTTTTGCCGGGAAGGCGATTTGTTTTTCAAAGCGGGGGACTCCCTCCCCCGGGGCTGTATTCTTACCCCGCGGGAAGGGAGAGGGGAGAAGGGAGCAGGACCACTTTGTCCCCCTGGGCGGCCACCCGGAGGGTGGACCCGGCGGCCAGTGCCCCGGAGAGGAGCAGCTCGGCGGCCCGGTCTTCCACCTGGGAGCGGATGGCCCGGCGGAGGGGCCGGGCGCCGTAATCCGGGTCATAGCCCTCCTGGGTCAGCAGGGCCTTGGCCTCGTCACTGACCGAGAGCCCCACCCCTAAGGCGGCCAGCCGCCCCCTCAGCCCCTCCAGCATCTGCCCGGCGATGGCGGTGAGCTGGGGCCGGCCCAGCTGGCGGAAGACCAGCTGTTCGTCCAGCCGGTTGAGGAACTCAGGCCGGAAGGTGGCCCGGGCGTCCTCCAGTACGGCCTGCTCCACCTCCTCCATGGGCCGCAGCCCATCCTGGGCGGAGAGGGCGGAGAAGCCCAGGGCTCCCCGGGAGGTGATGCGCCGGGCGCCCACGTTGGAGGTGAGGATCAGCACGCAGTTGCGAAAGTCCGCCCGCCGCCCCTGGGCGTCGGTGATCTGCCCGTCCTCCAGGGCCTGGAGCAGAACGTTCCAGATATCCTCGTGGGCTTTCTCGATCTCGTCAAAAAGCACCACCGAATAGGGCTTTCGCCGCACCGCCTCGGTGAGCTGTCCCCCTTCCTCGTGGCCCACATAGCCCGGCGGGGAGCCCAGAAGGCGGGAGACAGTGTGCTGCTCCATATACTCCGACATGTCGAAGCGGATGAGAGCCTCTTCAGAGCCGAAAAGCGCCTCTGCAAGAGCCTTGCACAGCTCAGTCTTGCCCACCCCGGTGGGGCCCAGGAAAAGGAGGGAGCCTACCGGGCGGCCGGGCTCCTTCAGCCCCACCCGCCCCCGGCGGATGGCCCGTGCCACCGTCTCCACCGCCCGGTCCTGGCCGGTGACCCGGGCGCGGAGGGCGGCTTCCAATGCCAGCAGCCGGTCGGCCTCTGAGCGGGTGAGGGAGGTGACGGGGATCCCGGTCCAGGTGGAGACCACCGAGGCCACATCCTGCTCCCCCACCGAAAGGGGAGGCTGATTTTGGAGCAGGGCGGCCCGCTCCTGCTCCAGGGCCTGCCGGAAATCCCCCTCGGCGTCCCGGTACATGGCGGCCGTCTCAAAATCCTGGGCGCGGACGGCCGCCTCCAGCTGTTGGCGGGCCTGCCGGACCTTGCCCTCCAGGGCCTGGAGAGCGGGGGGGAGGTCCATCTGGGCCAGCCGGACCCGGCTGGCCGCCTCATCCATCAGGTCCACCGCCTTGTCTGGCAGCCGGCGGTCGGGGAGATAGCGCACCGACAGGGTGACGGCGGCGGAGAGGGCGGCGTCGCTGATGGTGAGCCGGTGGTGCCGCTCGTACCGGGGGCGTAGCCCCCGCAGGATGTCCAAGGCCGCCTCCGGGGAGGGCTCCTCCACAGTGACGGGCTGGAAGCGGCGCTCCAAGGCGGCGTCCTTTTCGATATACTTCCGGTATTCCTCAGTGGTGGTGGCCCCCACCACCTGCAGATCCCCCCGGCCCAGGGCGGGCTTCAGGATGTTGGCGGCGTCGATGGCCCCCTCGGCGCTGCCCGCTCCCACGATGGTGTGGAGCTCGTCCAGAAAGAGGATCACGTCTCCAGCCCGGCGGACCTCGCCCAGGATGTTTTTGACCCGCTCCTCAAATTCGCCCCGGTACTTGGTGCCCGCCACCATGGAGGATAGGTCCAGGGCGATGAGCCGCTTTCCCCAGAGCTCCCGGGGCGTCTCCCGGGCGGCGATGGCTATGGCCAGGGCCTCGGCCACAGCGGTCTTGCCCACCCCCGGCTCTCCGATGAGGGCGGGGTTGTTTTTCCTCCGGCGAGAGAGGATCTCCACCACCCGGGCCACCTCCCGATCCCGGCCGATGACCGGGTCCAGGGCGCCGTCGGCGGCCAGGGCGGTGAGGTCCCGGGAGAACTGGTCCAGCAGCTTGGTGCTCCCTCCGGGCCGCTCCTCCCGTTCGCTTCGGCGGCGTTCGATGGGCCGGGGGTCGGAGATGCCGAAGGCGGCGCAGACCTGGCCCAAAAGCTGCCGGGGATCCTTTCCGGCGGCCCGGATGACCCGGGCGGCGGAGCTGTCATGCTGCCGAAGGAGCCCCGTGAGCAGGTGGCCGGTATCCGCCCGGAGGGACTGGCACCGCCGGGCCTCGGTGAGGGCCAGTTCCAGACACTCCCGACACCGGGGGGTCAACCCCTGGGTGGGCATGCCGCCGCCGGAGCCCAGACCCAGAAGCCCCACCAGGGTGTCCCGGAGAAGCTGGGGGGAAAGCCCGGCGCCCAGCAGGGCCCTGGCCCCCGGCCCTTGGCGCTCCTGGGCGATGCCCAGCAACAGGTGCTCGGTGCCCACGTAGCTGTGGCCCAGCTGAACGGCGCTCTGCTGGGCCAGGCGCAGAGCGGTCTCCGCCCCGGCGGTGAATGTGATGGCGCTCAATGGTAAGCCTCCTTGAGAAGAGGGGGAAGGGGGTCCCGCCTCGGTTGATTTTACAGCATGTCCAAATGTCTATCAAAAATATACCCAGAGTCGGTGAAATTTAGCATTGAAATTTGAAAAACATGTGGTATAATGGTTTCACATTCAAGTGACTTGGAGGTGTAACCAATGGCTTATGTGATCAGCAGTGCGTGCGTCAGCTGTGGCGCTTGTGCGGATTCCTGCCCTGTGGGGGCTATCTCCCAGGGGGATTCCCAGTACGTGATCGACGCTGGTGCCTGCATTGACTGCGGCTCCTGCGCCGGCACCTGCCCCACCGGTGCTATCGAGCAGGGCTGAGAGGTCGGCCCGGCTACGAAAAAACAGCGGCGCTGCCCACTGGGCAGCGCCGCTGTTTTGTATGTGGGCCATATTTTTCTTGGCTTTTTCCGCCGGGCATGGTACACTGGTGCTGACAGAGCAGAAGAGGAGAAACGACATGAAAAAGCTGGTTCCGGCCCTTTGTCTGGCCCTTCTTTTGACGGCCTGTGCCACCCCGCGGGCGGGGGAGAGCCCCACCCCCACCCCGGCCTTCGACACCATGGAGGACTGGCGGCGGGGGACCTACCGGGCGGCCATGGAGGGCTTCCTGCTCCGGCAGGAATTCCCGGACGGGACCCCGATGGAGCTGAAGGGAGACGGCGGAGAGAGCCTGGAGGAAAACCGCTTTGCCGTCCTGGATATCGACGGCGACGGCGGGGAGGAGTTGCTGGTCCTCATCACGACCCCCTGCGTGGCTGGAAAGCTGGGCCTGATCTACCGCTTGGATCCCGACACCGGTGGAGTCCAGGAGGTGCTGCGGGCATTTTCGGCGCTGACGGTCTACACCAACGGCGCGATCCGGGAAGACTGGACCGACGCCCCGGCTGGCGATGGGGACGGCCCCTGGCCCTACACCCTGTACCGCTGGGACGCCGAGGGGGGCCGCTATGAGAACCGCGGCACGGCGGACTGCCTGGACAAAACCCTTCGGCCCGAGAGTTTTCCGGAGGAGCTGGACGAGGACGGCGACGGCCGGGTCTATTACCTGACCTCCCTGGGGGAAGACCTGGTAGATGGGGCGGAATATGCCCGCTGGCGGCAGGAGACCCTGGGGGAGGGGGAGCCGTTGGAGCTGGAGCTCCAGCCCTGGACCCAAGAGACGGTGGAGGCCATCGCGCCGTGAGGGCGGAAAGAGAGGCCATGCTGAAAAAAGGAGGAAAAGACGATGCTTGAGCGGATAAGCGTTCTGAACCATGCCAGCGTAAAGCTGACCGGGGAGAAGTTCACAGTCTATATCGACCCCTACGGCCTGTCCGGCGCCCCCCACGACGCCGACCTGATCCTGGTGACCCACTCCCATTTTGACCACCTGTCCCCGGAGGACATCGAAAAGGTGAGAAAGCCGGGCGCCGCCCTGGTGCTTCCCGCCTCCGAGGGGGCCCAGGCCGGCGGCCTGGGCTTTGGCGGAGAGGACCTTTTGCTCCTAAAGCCCGGCGGGCGGGGCGCGATCCGGGGGGTGGAAATAGAGGGGGTGGCCTCCTATAACCGGAATAAGCCCAACCACCCCAAATCTAACGGCTGGCTGGGCTATGTGGTGACCCTGAACGGACTGCGCTATTATATTGCCGGGGACACCGACGACACTCTGGAGGCCAGGAGCGTCAAATGCGACGTGGCCCTGGTCCCTGTGGGGGGAACCTACACCACCGACGCAGAGGAGGCCGCCGCCCTGGTAAACGCCATCCGCCCCAGGGCCGCGGTGCCCATCCACTACGGCAGCATCGTGGGCAGCCAAAAGGACGCGGAGCGGTTCCTTGCCCTCCTGGCGCCGGGCATTGAGGGAAAGCGGCTCCTGTAACGCCCTTCTTACTGCTTCGCCGCGCCCTTTTTCTTGACGTGGCCGTAAATAAAAGAAGCGGCGGCCAACAGGAGGAGGAGAAGGACAGACAGCATATCCCAACCGTCAAGGATGGGCGTGGCGATGGCTTTTGACAGTATGACATTGATGATAAGCATAAATGGAACGGCAAACAAAAAAACGATTCCCAAGGCGACCCATTTTCCCTGTTTTCCCATGCGCTGAAAAACCGCAACCACTCCCCACAGGAAAAGAATGGAAGCCATCGCCACAGGGACGCCGATGGAAATGAGCCCATTCACCTTCAGAAAGCGGCTCAATAAAAGCAGATAAGGGATCATAAAAACGCTTAGCGATATGCAGCTTGGGATGATCCCCCTTTTTCCCAATAGGACGCTTGGAAAAAATATGACCCATGCGAAAGCGATGGAGCTGACGGGTATCGGTGACCATGTTACGCTGCCGGATATGGCGATGTTGCAAATGAGGCATACTATGATCCCAGCGAAAAGGACCGCTGAGAATATAATAGAAATGATCCCATTATTTGCTCTGCTGTTTTCGCCTGATTTTTTCAAAGAGGTCAAATTTTTGTCTGGCGCTGTTCCGGAGCACTCCCTGTCCGCAGCCTTACCGCTGAGCAGTTCGTTTCCTGTGATCCCCAATATTTCGCAAAGCGCTAACATGATCGATGGGTCGGGCATACTTTTGCCTGTTTCCCATTTGGATACCGCCCGGTCTGTAATGTTCAGCTGTTCTGCCAGCTGCGCCTGGGTCAAATTTTTCTCTTTGCGGCATTTGGCAATAAAGGTTCCGATCTCTGTTTGATCCATCATGCTTTCTCCTTTCCCCTTGAAGGATATCACGGCAGGGGCCTTTTTCACAGGAACCAACGGTTGGATGGAGGAGACTCAACCGCCGGTTGAGAGACGGCTTTTTCAAGGATTCTAAAAAATGCTGCAGGCTACGTGGCCTACAGCATTTTTGTATATCGCGTTAAGAACCGTCCGCCTGTCCGGACTTTCTCTTGATATGCCCCTTGAGGTCCTCTACCACCTGCACAAAATCCAAATGCCGGACCGCCTTGGGATCAAAGCGAAACAGCCGGAAGAAAACCTGGAGGAACAGCCCGAAGGTGAGGGCGGAGAACACCGTGCCGAACCCCACCTTGGCACCCATGAGCCAGCCGATGAAGGTGACCAGCACCTCCAGCAAAATGCGGCACAGCCCTGCCTCGATATGGAGGGGCCGGGCCACCGCTACCATCAGGGAGTCCCGGGGCCCGGAGCCCATCTCGGCGGCGATGCAGTAGTAGGTGCCCCAGGCGGTGACCGCCTCTCCCGCCAGTAGCATGAGAAAGCCGGGCCCAAAGCCCTCCATCAGCGGAATGAGCTGCCGGGACTGGATGAAGTCGATGAGCAGCCCCGGGCAGATGACATTGATGACGCTGCCCCAGCCCAGGGTCTCCTTCATCAAAAAGGAGATGAGCACGGCAGTAAGTCCCACGATAATGGTGCAGGTGCCGAAGGACAGCCCGGTCAAAAAGCTGAGCCCCTGATGCAGGCAGTTCCAGGGGTCCAGCCCGATGTTGGCCTGGTAAAGGGCCACGATACCCACAGCGGAGACCACCTGCCCCAAAACCAGATACAGGATGCGCTTTGGATAGTTCATCTATGATTCCCCCCGGACCTTGCTGAGATAGCGGTAGATGCTGGCGGGGGAGGAGTGGAGGGCCTCGGAAACATGGGCCACCGCCCCCTTGAGCCGGAAAATGCCCCGCGCCTCCAGCTGGGCCACGATACCGATCTTCTCCTCCTGGGTCAGCCGTTCTGCCGGAACGCCTCCGGCGGAGAGCAGTTCCTCCAGCACACTGTCCGCCGCCGAGAGCACCGAGCCGTCGAACCGTTCGACCTCATCCTCCGCTCCCTCCAGGATATCGGTCCGGACGGCGATCTTGTCCTCCATGTAGGCGTCGGGATGGATGAGTTGGAACAGGTGGTCGGTGATGGCCTGGAACTCGCTGTCGTCAAAGTTGAAGCACAGCATCCCGGTGAGCTCGCCCTTCCTGTCCCGAATGTAAAAGGTGGAGGAGCGCAGGGGCCGCCCGTCCCGGGCTACGCCGCTGTAATTGATGCGGTAGTCCAGCCCCTCGGCGTTTTCCGCTATGGCGCGCCGGGCCATGGCAGTGGGTGCGGAGTCCAGGTCCCGGCCGCTGATGTCTCCCCGGACGATGGCTACCAGAGAGCACTCCTCCCCCTGGATGTCGTGGAGGGAGATCTCGTAAGAGGGCCCTACCACATGGCCCAGGAATTCTACCAGCTTGATATAATGCTTGAGTGTGGAGCGGTTCATCCCCTCACCTCGTTTCCCTGGCGGACCAGGTAAATTCTGTTCGTTGTTGCTTTATCATATCATGGAATGAGAGGAGAATCAATAAGCAATATTTTGAATGATGAGAAAAAAATTATCACAACAATAGGGGAGTGTATAAAATATACAAGGAAGAACGGGAAAATTTGGGCAGTTTTTCACAGGAATGCCTTGACAATGCGATAAAACGATGATAAAATAATTCTCGTAAATAGGTGCTGTCCGCCAGTCACAGCCGCCAAGGTCAAGGCGGTGCTTGACGACCGGGGTATCCTCACATCATTGGCTGAAACGCTGAATAATGGAGGTAATCAAAATGGACAAGAAAGCAACTAACTATCCCCTGAACGTTCCCATGCCCCACCACTGCGCCTTCGCTGTGCGCGACCTGCCTCAGGCCACTGTGGAGCAGCGTGAGCGGGCTCTGAACGCCACCCACTGGAACGAGTTTGCCTTCCCCTCCGGCATGCTGACTGTGGACATGCTCTCCGACTCCGGCACCACCGCCATGACCAACCAGCAGTGGGCGACCCTGTTCCTGGGCGACGAGGCCTACGGCCGCAACACCGGCTACTATGTCCTTCTCGACGCCTTCCGCGACATCTTCGAGCGCGGCGGAGAAAAGAACTGGA
>CATJWI010000189.1 GCA_949744075.1 uncultured Eubacteriales bacterium
ATGCAGAACTTTGACCTTTTGAAGGAGGTGGGCAAGCTTTCCAAGCCCATCCTCCTCAAGCGGGGCCTGTCCTCCAGCTACGAGGAGTGGATCATGTCAGCGGAGTACATCATGTCCGAGGGCAACAAGAACGTGATCCTCTGCGAGCGGGGCATCCGCACCTTTGAGACATACACCCGCAACACCCTGGACGTATCCGCCATCCCGGCCATCAAGCGCATGAGCCACCTGCCCGTCATCGTGGACCCCTCCCACTCGGCGGGCATGTACTGGATGGTGGAGCCCCTGGCCCTGGCCGCCGTGGCGGCGGGGGCGGACGGTCTCATCATCGAGGTCCACAACGACCCGGCCCACGCCCTCTGCGACGGCCAGCAGTCCCTGACCCCGGAGCACTTCGACGCCCTGATGAAGAAAGTGGGGTCGCTGGTTGACCTGGTGGGGAAAAGGATGGTAAAATAAGCTGTTCTGATTTGCGACAAAGGATGTGTCTCTATGAAAACCCTCCCTGTAGACTTGGGCTCCCGCTCCTACGATATCCACATCGCCCCCGGTCTGCTGGACCGGACGGGGGAGGAGATCCGGAAGGTCTGTCCCCGGGCTAAGCGGATCGCCATCGTTACCGACGCCAACGTGGAGCCTCTTTACAGCGTCCGGGTGGAGGACAGTCTGGAGGCTGCCGGTTTCGATACGGGCCTGTTTACAGGCCCTGCCGGGGAGGGAGCCAAATGTGCCACCCACCTGGCCGCTCTCTGGGAGGCCATGATGCACTTCGGCCTCACCCGCACCGACGCCGTGGTGGCCCTGGGGGGCGGCGTGGTGGGGGACCTGGCGGGCTTTGCCGCCGCCACTATATTGCGGGGAGTGGACTTCATCCAAATTCCCACCACCCTCCTGGCCCAGGTGGACTCCTCCGTAGGGGGCAAGGTGGCCATCGACCTGGCCCACGGCAAGAACCTGGCGGGGGCCTTCTGGCAGCCCAAGGTGGTGCTCATGGACCCGGAGACCCTGAACACCCTGGACGACAAGACCTTCTCCGACGGCATGGCCGAAGTCATCAAATACGGCTGCATCGCCGACCGGGACTTCTTCGACTTCCTCTGCGCCCACCCCACAAGAGGGGAGATCATGGCGAATATTGAACACGTGCTGTATACCTGCTGTGATATAAAACGCTCTGTTGTGGAAGAAGACGAGCGGGACACAGGCCGCCGGATGCTCCTGAACTTTGGCCACACCATCGGCCACGCCTACGAGCTGGCGGGCAATTATGAGACCTGGACCCACGGCCAGGCGGTGTCGGCGGGGATGGTGGCCGCCGCCAAGTTGGGGGTCAGCCTCCAGATCACGCCCGCCCAGCTCCCCGGCCGGATCACAGAGCTCCTTTCCGCCTTTGACCTTCCCACTCATATTTCCTGTGACGCAACAACCTACGCCGCCGCCATCTGCCACGACAAAAAGTCGGCGGGCAGCGACGTGACCGTTATCTTATTGGATTCCATCGGGCATGCCATCGGCCATACCATGCCCAGCGCCGCGCTGGTGCGCCTGGCCAATTCCCTGCGGGTTTGAGGAGCGGCCTATGACACTGACAATTTTTCCCTCACAATTAAAAGGGACCATCGCCCCTCCCCCCTCCAAATCCCAGGCCCACCGCTGCCTTATAGCCGCCGCCCTGGCGGGGGAGGGCAGCGCGGTCCGCAACTTAGGGGACTCGGAGGACATCCAAGCCACCCAGCGGTGCCTCACCGCCCTCATGGCCCCGGGGCAGTCCCTGCCGGAGCTGGACTGCGGGGAGTCAGGCTCCACCCTGCGCTTCCTCATCCCTCTGGCTCTGGCCCTCCGGGGGGGCGGCCGCTTCACCGGCCATGGCCGCCTCATGGAGCGGCCCCAGGAGCCCTATTTCCGCATTTTTGAGGAAAAGGGGATCTTTTACGAGCAAAAAAACGGGGTGCTGACTGTAAAGGGAAGGCTGTCCCCGGGAGAATACCGCCTCCCCGGCAACGTCTCCTCCCAGTTCATCACGGGCCTCCTCTACGCTCTGCCCCTGCTGAAGGGCGATTCCGAAATTATGTTAACCACAAAGCTGGAATCGGTGGGCTACGTGAACATGACCCGCCGGGCCCTGGAGGAGTTCGGGGTCTGCTCAGCGTGGAAAAAGCCGGGGCTCTTTGACTGGAAAAAGCCCTCCGCACTAACGGTCCCAGGCAACCAGCGCTATCAGCCCCGGGAGGTGACGGTGGAGGCTGACTGGTCCCAGGCGGGCTTCTGGTACGCCGCCCAGACCCTGGAACACGAGGTTGACATAATTGGAATGAACCCGGATTCTCTCCAGGGGGACCGTGTCATTGCCGACTACGCTGATATGATCCGGGGCAAGCCCCTGTCGGGCGGGGTCCGGGTGCCCGTCTATCAAACGGAAAAGGTCGAAGCATTGCGGAAAGAGGGACCTGTCGCACCCCCAAAGGGCGCAGTGGGCAGCGTCTCCCTCTCAGTGGCCCACTGCCCCGACCTGGTGCCCCCCTTAGCTGCCATGGGAGCTTTCATGAAGGGCCGTCTCCTTTTGCGGGACGCCGCCCGGCTGCGCATTAAGGAGAGCGACCGGCTGGCCGCCGTCCGGGAAGAATTATGGAAACTTGGCGCCAAGGTGGAGGAAGGCCCCGATTTTCTGGATATTGAGGGCCAGCCCACCCTCCCCGGCGGGGTAGACGTAGACGCCCACAACGACCACCGCATCGCCATGATGCTGGCCATCGCCGCCACCCGCTGCGAACGTCCCATCGTCCTTGCCGGGGCGGAGAGCGTCAGCAAATCCTACCCCAACTTCTGGGAAGATTATGTAAACTTAGGTGGAAAAATAGAACGGCATCCCGATTGAGAAAGTTGTACGAAATTCCCATGTTTCACGTGGAACATTCGTTCTATTCATAAAACAGCCGACCCGGCTCCGGGAAAAAAGGAGGATATCCCATGCGTTACACCATTTTCGGCGAATCCCACGGCCCCGCCATCGGCGTGGTGCTGGAGGGGGTGCCCGCCGGCTTAGAGCTGGACCTAAAGGCCATGGACCAGGATCTCTCCCGCCGGGCCCCGGGCAAGGACGGCCTCTCCACCGCCCGGCAGGAGGCGGACAAGGTCCACATCCTGTCCGGTCTTTTTCAGGGTAAGACCACCGGCACCCCCCTTGCCATGGTCATCCCCAACTCCGACCAGCACTCGGGGGACTACGAGTCCCTGCGCTGGACCCCCAGGCCCAGCCACGGGGATTACGCCGGCTTCATCTCCTCCAAGGGTTGCCTGGACTACCGGGGAGGCGGCCACTTCTCCGGCCGCCTCACTGCCCCCCTGGTGGCGGCGGGATCGGTGGCCAAGCAGCTGCTGGCCCGGGAAAATATTTGGGTGGCGGCTCACATCAGCTCCATCTACGGCATCCTGGACCGCCCCTGGGAGGATGTGGAGGAGTTAAAGACCGCCGCCATCAAACCCTTCCCTGTCCTGGATGACGGCAAGGGGGAGGAGATGCGCCAGGCCATTCTGGAGGCCAAAGAGGACCAGGACAGCGTAGGCGGCTCCATCGAGTGTGCCGTGGCGGGCCTCCCCGCCGGGCTGGGGGCCCCCGACTTCGGCTGCAACGTGGAGGGCATTTTTTCCCAGTCCCTCTTCGCCGCCCCCGCCGTAAAGGCGGTGGCCTTCGGCGCCGGGGTGGGCTTCTCCTACATGCGGGGCACCGAGGCCAACGACCCCTTCACGGTGCAGGACGGCAAGGTGTTCACCAAGACCAACCACGCCGGAGGGGTCAACGGCGGCATCACCAACGGCATGCCCCTGGTCTTTGAGGTCACCCTCCGCCCCACCCCCTCCATTGCCCTGCCCCAGGAGAGCGTGGACCTGCGGACCGGGGAGGAAGTGGAAATTGAGATCAAGGGCCGCCACGACCCCTGTGTGGTCCACCGGGCGGTCCCCGTCATCGAGGCCGCCGCCGCCCTGGCGGCCTGTGAGACGCTGGGTATTTGAAAGAGGGCGGGCTGCGCCCGCCCACTCTCCAAAGGAGTGTCATTATGACCGAGTTGGAATCTTACCGCCAACAGATCGACGCCATCGACGCCGACCTGGTGCGCCTGTTCCTCCGCCGAATGGATGTGACGGAGCAGGTGGGAGAATATAAGAAGGAGCGGGGCATCCCCGTGCTGGACAGCGTTCGGGAGCGGCAGGTCATCGCCGCCAAGACCGCCCTGGCCGCCGCTCCCGCCCGAAAGGCCGACGTGGCCGCCCTCTACGAGTCCATCATGGCCATCTCCCGGGGCCAACAGAGAAAGCTGGTCCGGGAGGGGGCGGAGGACCCGGGCTTTGCCCGGTGGCTCCGGGCCCTAACGGAGAAACGGGAGCCGGTGGCCTCCCCCCGGGTGGTCTACCAGGGGGAGCCGGGGGCCTACTCTGAGGAGGCCGCCGCCGGCTTTTTCGGGGAGGCAGTCCAGGCCCAGGGCCTTCCCTGGTTCAACGACGTGTTCCAGGCCCTGGCCGACGGGGGGGCGGACTACGCCATGCTGCCGGTGGAGAACTCCTCCACCGGGTCCATCCGCCAGGTCTACGACCTCTTGGCCCAGTACGACTTCTCCCTGGTGGGGGAGTGGCAGGTGAAGGTGGAGCACTGCCTGGCCGCCCTGCCCGGGGTGGCCATGGGGGACATCAAGACGGTGTATTCCCACGAGCAGGGCCTCATGCAGTGCGACCGCTTCCTGGACGGCCACCGGGACTGGGAGCGGGTGCCGGTGCTGGATACGGCGGGCTCGGCCAAGCAGGTGAAGGAGACGGAGGACCGGACCGGGGCGGCCATCTGCTCCCGGCGGGCGGCCCGGCTCTATGGGCTGGACATTTTGGCTTGTCCCATCAACCACAATACCGCCAACTTCACCCGCTTCATGGCGGTGTCCCCCCGGCTGGAGCTGCGGGAGGGGAGAGACAAGATCGCGGCGGTCTTCACCTTGCCCCACCAGTCGGGCTCCCTCCATGAAATTTTGACCGTTTTCGCCGTCCACGGCCTCAACCTGCAAAAGTTAGAGTCCCGGCCCATCCCCGACCGGGGGTGGGAGTACCGCTTCTTCGTGGAGTTCACCGGGGATCTCACCGCCCCGGGGATGGACGGGGTCCTCCACGAGCTGAGCCAACTGTCGGCGGACCTGCGTATTTTAGGCAATTTTAAGGGGTATGAGGCATGAAAAACATTGTTTTGATCGGCATGATGGGCTCGGGCAAGACCACCGTGGGACAGCTTTTGGCCGGAAGGCTCAAACGGACCCTGGTGGATACGGATAAGCTGATCGAGGCCCGGGAAGGGATGACCGTTTCGGAGATCTTTGCCACCCAAGGGGAGATCTACTTCCGCTCGGTGGAGGCGGGGGTGGCCCAGGCCCTCTCCCTGCGGCAGGACCTGGTCATTGCCTGCGGCGGCGGGCTGCCCCTCCAGGAGGCGGCCATGGCCGCCCTGAAGGAGAGCGGCGCCGTGGTGTGGCTGGACCGGGACCCGGGGGACATCTTCGACCACGAGGACATGACCGGACGGCCCCTGGCCCAAGCGGGACGGGCGGCCTTTTTGGAAAAAGCCGCCCAGCGGCGGGAGGTCTATGCACGGTGGGCGGACGTCACCGTCACCGACTTCACCTCCCCCATCTCCACGGCGGCCAGAGTGCGGGAGGCGGTAGAATGAAATTTCTCATCATCAACGGACCCAATCTGAACCTGTTGGGCAAGCGGGAGCCGGGCATCTACGGCGACGAGAGCTACGAGGCCCTGTGCCGCATGGTGAAGGACCACGCCGCTGCCCACGGCTCTGCGGCCGAGTGTTTCCAGTCCAACCACGAGGGGGCCATCATCGACGCCATCCAGGCTGCCGACGGGGTCTACGACGCCATCGTCATCAACCCGGGGGCCTATACCCACTATTCTTACGCCATTTTGGACGCACTCAAGGCCATCTCCGTCCCGGCCTATGAGGTCCACATCTCCCACATCGACCAGCGGGAGCCCTTCCGGTCCATCTCGGTCACCGCTCCGGCCTGCGTGGGCCAGCTCTACGGCCATGGGCTACAGGGCTACCTCATGGCCATGGATTGGTTTTTGGACCGGGAGAGATAAAAAATGGACCGGCAGGAGCAGCGGAGGAGGCTGTGGTACTGGCAGAGCGCCTGCCAGTGTGGGCTGCTGACCTGGGAGCAGGTGCAGGAGGAGCTGGACCTGCTCATCCTGGAGTTGGGGGAGGACACCCCTGGGGTTTTCATCGACCTGGCCTGGGAGGGGAGCCGGGGGAAAAATTCCCTGCTCCACGCTTTGCGGGAGGGACTCTGGAGCCTGGGGAAAGACTGGCGCTCCCCCATTCCCCGGGAAATATACCAGGACCTCCGCCGGGCCGTCCGGGAGCGGTGGGAGGCGGGGGCCTGGACCATGGAGGAGACCCTGGACCACCTATATCTCCTGGCCCAGTTGCTGGACCGGCCGGGGGACGGGGACGTCCTGCGGCTGTGCGATTTCTATGAGCTGGCGGTGGAGGGGGAGTACGGCTCCGTGGAGCAGGTGGCGGAGCAGTTCGTGGAGCTTCTCCACAGGGAGGAAGAGGAATGAAGGTCGAGCTGAAAAACACCACAAAGAAACTGTGCGTCATCGGGGACCCGGTGCTCCACTCCAAGTCCCCGGTGCTCCAGAACGCCATGATATCCGCCCTGGGGCTGGACTATATTTATTTATGTCAACCAATTCCCCGGGGGGAGGCGGGCCGGTGGCTGAGCTGTGCCGCCTATGCCGGGTACGCCGGGTTCAATGCCACCATGCCCCACAAGGAGGAACTGGTCCCCCTCATGGACTGGCTGGATCCCCTGGCAGAAAAGTGTGGGGCTGTGAATACTATTTGTATTAAAGAGGGGAAATATTACGGATATAACACCGACGGCGAAGGATTTTTGCGGGCCTTGGCCGATTTGGGGGTGGAGGCCCGGGGAAAACAGGTGCTGCTGCTGGGCTCCGGTGGGGCGGCCAAGGCGGTGTCCGCCGCCCTGGCAGAGGCGGGGGCCCGGGTCACCATCGCCAACCGGACGGTACAAAAGGCGGAGGAGCTGTGCGGGATGGCCCCGGAGCAACTGTCTGCCGCCGGGTTTGAGATAGAAACATTATGTAAACTTGCGAAGGGCAGCGAGATTCTGGTAAACTGTACTTCCCTAGGAATGGAAGGCACCGGGCGGGACTTTGCCGACCTGTCCTTTGTGGATGCCCTGCCCCCCGGGGCGGCGGTGTGCGATGCCATCTATGCCCCGGAGGAGACCGCTCTTTTGTATCGGGCCCGGCAGCGGGGGCTGCCCGTCATGAACGGCATGGGGATGCTCCTCTACCAGGCCATTTTGGCATTGGAACGGTTCACCGGGGAAACTATAAATGTGGAACAGGCCAGGGCGGCTGCCTTGGCGGCATTGAAAGGAGAACAATGATATGAGATACGAGGGAACCATTTACCGTCCCCCCGGGGAGTGGCGCAGCTACTTGCTCCAGGCCACTGTGGGCTGTTCCCACAACACCTGCACCTTCTGCAAGATGTATAAGGATAAGCGGTACCACGTCCGGCCCATGGAGGACATTTTAGAGGACATCCAGATGGCCAAGGCCTATTATGGGGACGTGAGCCGGGTCTTTCTTTGCGACGGGGACGCCATCGCCATGCCTACGGAGGACCTGCTGACCATCCTCCGCTCTTTGTATGATACCTTCCCCGGTCTGGAGCGGGTCACCATCTACGCCGGGCCCCAGAGCACTTTGGAGAAGACTCCGGAGGAGCTGAAGACTCTGCGGGAAGCGGGGCTGAAGCGGGTCTACCTGGGAGTGGAGACGGGGGACGACGCCCTGCTGCGCAAGGTGGGCAAGGGAGTGGGGGCCGCCGAGATGCTGGAGGCGGGCACCCGGCTCCGGGAGGCCGGGCTGGACCTGTGGGTCATGGTGATCCTGGGCCTGGCGGGCCGGGGGGAGGCCTCCCGGCGGCACATCCTGGCCACGGCGGAGATGATGAACGCCATGAAGCCCCGGCATCTGTCCGCCCTGTCCCTGATGGTGGAGCCAGGGACTCCCCTCTACCGGGATTGGGAGGCGGGGAAATTTGAGCTTTTGACGGCGGAGGAGAGCCTGGGGGAGGTCCGGCTGCTCATTGAGAAGTTGGAGGTGGACCCTCTGCACTTTACCTGCGACCATGCGTCCAATTATCTGCCGCTGAAGGGGAGCCTGCCTGACGAGAGGGAGCGGTTTTTGGCGGCCATTGATAAGGCGTTGGAGAAAGGGACGGGGATGCGGCCGGAGGAGTGGCGGCTGCTGTAAGGGGGACGTAGGGACGGGGACACTGCGGGGTTTTGTTTTTGTGATGATATGCAATGTGGGGGCCGCCCAGGGGGACGGCCCCCACAGCGAATTGGGAGGACGTGGTTCCTTATTTGTAGGGGCGGATCGTATCCGCCCAGGGCATGGAGGAAAGGAACAACGCACCGGGCGAGCACAGCTTGCCCCTACATACAAGGGAAGGGTACAACGTGGTTTGTTGCTTACACGCACCTCCTCCTTGGATAGAACAGGCAAAGGCGGGGTTGAGACAACGAAGTTTCTATCGTGTTCCATCCCACCAGCGAGCGGTGGAGCGAGCAGGCAAGAGGAGCCACCTAATCGAAAAAATGCTCTGAGCCGGCAGGGACCTACCCCATTGCCAGGAATGGCACGGATAGAAAGGGATACCACAGCAAATTTA
>CATJWI010000190.1 GCA_949744075.1 uncultured Eubacteriales bacterium
ATGATGGCCCTGGGCTCCGTCCGCAATCAGTACCTGGACGGTGGCTACGGCCTGGACTGCGCCCAGGACACCGCCGCGGTGATGGACCGGGCGGTAAAGGCCATTTTAGACGTGTGCTACGCCGACGCGGTGAAGCTCATTGAGGAGAACCGGGAACTGATGGACAAGGTGGCGGCCTACCTGCTGGAGAAGGAGACCATCACCGGCGGGGAGATGGTGGCCATCATCGAGGGCAGGGACCCGGCCCTGGTGGAGGACGCCTACGCCTCCTCCATGCCCAAGGACAAGGTCCGGCCTCTCCCCGGGGATGTGGAGCCTCCCGCCAAAAGCGTCCATATGGACAGCCAGCCCATCCCCATGCCGGGGACCGTGCAAGAGACTCCGGAGGCGGGACCGGAGAAGGAGCCTTCCCAGGACGAGCCCACAGAGGAATAAAGAAAACAGTGCCCGCTGAAAAAGGAATTGCTTTTCAGCGGGCGCTGTTTTATCATAGATCCATGGGAAACTTCAAATTTGGCAGAGGTGAAGTATAATGAAGCACAAGGTAAAGGTGACCGTGATCGACAAAAAGCTGTACCCCGAATTGCAGCGGCAATACTGCGCCGATCCCCAGTCCGGCAGCTGTCCCTGCTATCACGTCGGCGACGAGTTTATTTTTGAGCGGGACGGAGGGGTGGACCACTTCTGGCACGGTGGGCTGAACACCCTTGTCAAGACCGCTGCCGACCCGGACACCGTTGCGGGCGGGCCCAAGCTGCCCCACTGCTCGGAGGCCTGGGACGCCATCGCGCGGTATATCTACGCGGGCCTGCAGGGCGGCTCCATCATGAAGGGATGGATGCGGGAGGAAAACACCATGATCGCCTGCTGCTCGGACGGAACGAGACCCGTTATCTTCAAGATCGAACGCATCGACGTGGAGGATTGACCGACACCAGACGGCCCCAGACCATGGAGATGCACGTCCCCACACCCAGAGCCAGGGGCCCTGCCATCCCCACCAACATGGTGAACGCCATCTTCCCGGGCAGGCGGATGGGGACCTTCCCCTCCATCTTCCGCCAGGGCTTCAATGCCATCGTCAAAATGCGGCTCCTGGGAGGGTGCCGGGAGACTCCGGAGGATATGGCCCAGATCATCCGCAGTGAATCCCGGGGCCGGATGGGCCCATAAAAAACCGCTTTCCTTTTGGGGGAAAGCGGTTTTTTCAATAATAGCTTGTGGGGCTGTAGTTCTCCCTCTGGGTGACAAAGGCCATGATCTCGGGGCTCCGGCCGCTGCTGGAGACAAAGGTGGGGTCCAGCAGGGTCCAGTCCCCTCCCTGGATGGGAATGGACTCCCCGATCTGGCCCGGCTCCTCACACCAGACCTCCACCCAGGCGTGATAGAGGTTCCCCGCATCCCCCATCACCAGCTTGCAGGGGACGCCCTGGCTGCGGAGCATGGCGCAGAGAAGGGCGGCGTAGTCGAAGCAGATGCCCTTGCCCTCCGCCAGGGTCTGGTCCAGGTCGGGCAGGTAGCCCGGCGCCACTTGTTCGGTCTTCTCCTTGTCGTAGCTCAGGTGGTCCACCACATAGTCAAAGAGGACCGCCGTCTTTTCGCTGTCCTTGTCCAGCTCCCCGGCCAGCTCCCGGGCCAGGCCCACTGTCTTGGAGTCCGGGGTGTAGTAGACAAACTGGCTGGAGGAGAGGAAGGGGGCCCTTTCGTCCGTCAGGGCCACCTCTAAGGAGATAGTGTGGACCGGCTCATACCGGTTCTCCCGCAGGTGCTCCAGCACCTCCAGGGTGTAGGTCCCGGCCCCCTGGGTCAGGGCGAAGGTCTCCGGCCTTCCGGAGCTGTTCAGGTCGTAGCTGTAGGCCCGCCCCTCCGCCTTGGTGATGCGCACCTTCACCCGCTTCCCCTCCGCTCCGGTATAGAGCACCGACACCAGCCCCTCCGTCAGCCGGGAGGCATCCACAGTGGCCTTTTCATTGCTGTAGGGATCGGGGGTAGGCGTTGGCGCAGGGGTGGGGCTCGCCGTGGGGAGAGGGGGAGGGGCGGGCTCCGCTGGGACCTGGGCCTGCCAGAGGAGCAGGCTCCCCAGGAGGGCCGCAAGGGCCAGTGCCACCGGTATTCCCTTTCCCTTCATCCCGCTTCCCCCCTTTTTTGCCGATAAATCATTATACACCAAAGGCGGCCAATGCCGCAAGAGGAAGCCGAAGGCCGGGGGACGCCCGGCCTTCGGCCCTTTTTCTCTGATCCCATTACCAGGCGGCCACGCAACCGTCGGTCCGGGGCTCAGTGGCTCCCGCCAGGGAGCCGTCCTCGCTGCGCCAGATGATCTCGCCCCGGCCGAAGTCGGTCTGGTCCACCATGGGAATGACCTGGTGGCCCATCTGGGCCAGCTTCTCGGCGATCCAGGTGGGCACGTGGGGCTCCAGCTGGACGTCCTTGCCGCCCACCCACTGGAACCGGGGGGCGTCCAGGCAGTCCTGGGGGTTCATGTGGTAGTCCACGGTGTTCACCACCACCTGGACGTGGCCCTGGGGCTGCATGAAGCCCCCCATGACCCCGAAGGGACCCACCGGCTTGCCGTCCTTGGTCAGGAAGCCGGGGATGATGGTATGGTAGGGCCGCTTGCCTGGAGCCAGGCAGTTGTCGTGGGCCGGATCCAGGGAGAAGTTGGCCCCCCGATCCTGGAGGCTGATACCCGTGCCGGGCACCACCAGACCGGAGCCAAAGCGGTTGTAGTTGGACTGGATGAGGGATACCATGTTCCCCTCCCCGTCGGCGGTACACAGATACACCGTGCCGCCGCAGCGGGGGTCCCCCGCCTTGGGGTCCACCGCCACCTGGCCGATGAGGCGGCTGCGCTCCTCGGCGTAGGCGTCGGAGAGCAGCTGCTCCACCGTCACCGACATACAGGCCGGGTCGGTGATATACTTCTGGCCGTCCACAAAGGCCAGCTTGATGTCCTCGATCATCTTGTGGTAGGTGTCGGCGCTCTCCCGGGGCTCGTCCAGGTCCAGCTTCTTCAGGATGTTCAGGGCCATGAGGGCCACGATGCCGTGACCGTTGGGGGGGATCTCGTGGACGTCATAGCCCTTGTAGTTGACGCTGATGGGCTCCACCCACTCGGGCTGGAAGGCGGCCAGGTCGCTGCCCCGGAGGAAGCTGCCGTTCTCCTCCCCGATGGAGCACATGAAGTCGTCGATCTTCCGGGCCAGCTCCCCCCGGTAGAAGCTCTCGGCCTTGGTCTCGCCGATCTCCCGGAGGGTCCGGGCGTGGTCAGGCAGGCGGACGATGTCGCCGGGGGCGGGGCACTTGCCGTCCTTGGTAAAGGTGTCGAAGATGTGCTGGTACATGCCGCCGGTGCAGCCCGAGTCCACAAACAGCCGGATACCGTCCCGCCACCATAGGAAAGACACTTTGGTGTTCACGGCAAAGCCGTTGTCCGCCAGGTCGATGGCGGGGGCCAGGTCCTCTGACAGGGACAGCTTACCAAAGCGTTGGTTCAGCGCCGCCCAGCCCCCGGGAGCGCCAGGGACGGTCACCGAGACGGGGCCGTTGAAAGGCATGGTCTCGTGGCCCAACTTCCGCACCGCCTCGGCGGTGATTGACATGGGGGCCCGGCCGGTGGAGTTGAGGCCGTAGAGCTTTTGGTCCTTGGCGCTCCACACCAGGGCGAAGCTGTCCGAGCCGATACCGTTGGAGGTGGGCTCTACCACCGTCAGGGCAGCGGCGGTGGCTACGGCGGCGTCCATAGCGTTGCCGCCCTTCTTCAGTACCTCCAGGCCCGCCTGGGCCGCCACGGGGGTGCCGGTGGCCACCATGCCCCGGTGGCCGTAGACCACGAACCGGCGGGAGGGGTACTGGTAGCGGTGGGAATCAAAGTTTCTTTTCATGTGTGTCTCCTCTCTCCGTCAGGGCAAAATCACAGCATGCCGGCAGCGATACCGGCCACCACGATGGACAGAGAGGTCACGGACACAAAGTTGGAGATGATATAGGCGGGCATCAGCCGGTTGAGGACGATGGCCTTCTCCTCGGGGGTCTCGGTGGCGGCGTTGGCCACCTCGTTGACCACCAGGTAGTTGGCCGGGAAGCCCAGCAGCTGGATGACGGAGACGCCGAAGGCCAAGTTGCGGTGACCCATGATCTTCCACACGGGGAGGATATAGACGATGACGAAGATGCCGGCCATGACGGCTGCAAAGATGACGATGGTCTGGAAGGCCAGGGTAGCCAGGTCAGAAATCTGGATCTTGGCCAGGGCGGGGATCAGGCTGGAGAACACCACGGCGTTGATAAAGCCGGAAGCCTGACCACGGTCCAAAACGTGATCGGGGACCACACCAACGAAGGAAGTCAGGATGCCCAGCAGCAGCGCCCAAATGGAGGCATTGATGGCGGGGATCAGGTTGCCCAGAGTGACAGCCAGCCAGGCGCCCACGCCGGTGATTGCGATGCAGGCAAAGGTGGTATAGAACTTCTCGTGCTTCTTCCAGAAACGATCCTTAGCCGCCTCCTCGGGGTTGGCGGTGGCCTGGAGAAACTCGGGGCGCAGGGTGCCCTTGGCCAGATCCTCGTGGTAGTCCTTCAGGACTTCTTTCGCCTCCCGAAGGCCAAAGGCGGAGGCAAAGGGGGTACCGACGAACTTCTGTACGGCAAAGACGACGGTAGCCAGAGCAGCCACCATGGGCAGCCCCTGCTCCTGAGCGGCGGTGGAGATGATGTTGGTCGCCACCAGGCCGCCGTTGATAATGGGAGCGGTGGCGATGGCGTTCTGCATCCCAATGAAGGGGGAGACGGCCAGGCACATTACAACGGCGATGACCATGGAGATCAGGGCCATAACGCAGGTGCGCCACTCCTTCTTGATCTGGCCCAGCTCGATCATGGTCCCCATATGGAACACGATATAGTTGGACGCGAAAGCGCCGATCTGCGTCAGGCCCGCCTGGTCAATGATGTCGTCCGGGAACACGTCCAGCAGGAAGAACACCAGGAAGAGCATCAACGCCACGAAGACCGAGGACAGACGGGCCTTGGTGACGACGCTCAGCAGGTCGCCAAAGGCGAACAGCAGCAGACAGATCATAAGCCAAAAGTACATGTTCATGCGGGTAGATTCTCCTTTCTTTTCTTGCTCTCTCTTAAAAATATATACCGAAGGAGGAAATTTTCTCAGGGCAGCTGGAACCCGTACTTTTCCAGGATGTCCAGGGGAAATTCCATCCGAGCGGTCTTCATGGGATCCACGATCTGGCAGATCCGCAGCTCACCCTTCAACGACAGCAGCATCCCCGTATCCTGAGGGTCCAGGCCGCTGTTTTGGGTGATCATATCCATCATCCGGCAGGTGGCGTCCTCCGCGGCCTGGTCCAGGGTGGGGGCAGAGGACACCGTCATCACCACGCCGTCCACACACACTACGGGCACGGGCAGGACCTTGCCTTTTACCACCTCTACCCGGACCTCCACCTCGCCGGGGATCTCCAGGCCGCAGATGAGCACCTCTCCGTCGGACATGAGGGCGTGGAGGTCCCCCATGGCCAGCAGGGCGCCGGGGACGTTCACCGGGAAGTAGAGCACCGCCCCCTTGCCGATGCGGCGGTTGTCCATATTGCCCCCGTGGACCCCAGGGGTGCCGGTGGGGATCTCCTCCCCATCCGCCGGGGCGGTGCCGATGACCCCGATCATGGGGCTCAGGTCCAGCTCCACCTTGTCGGAGAACCTGGCCTTGCCGCTGTCCACCGGGATGATGCGGGTCTTCTCCTGGGTGAGCTGGCCGCCCACAGTGCCCTCCCCGGGCATGGCGGTCATGGTGCCCTGGGGGGCCAGGCGCAGGTCCAGGATCTCCACCTTTAAAAGATCTCCCGGCTCCGCCCCCTCCACGTAGAGGGGCCCGGTGGCGGGGTTGATGTGGTCCCAGTCGATGCCGCTGAGAAGCTGGCTCTCCTGGGTGATCTGGTTCTCGAAGCAGTCCAGGGTCTCGAAGACCACCGTGGAGCCACTGGGGACGCTGTGGGCCGGAGCGTTCTTGGCCGACATTTTGTAAACTACGTGGTCCGCTGTGATACGAAGCATGTTTCCTTCCTCCTTTTTCTGTTCGCTTTTATTCGTTGCCTTGCAAAAGCGTCCGAAAAAACAAAATGCCCCCTTGCTCCTGCGGATGGTTCGAAATGAATCTATACTCACCTTTGAGCAAGAGGGTCCACCGTATGGCGACTTCTGTCTTTTTTGATATTTTACCCTTAACGCCTTGCAAATGTCTAATACCGTTTTTGGATAGCATATCCGTTTTTCACATACTTTATTTTTATTTTTTCTCTTTTTATTCCTGGGATTTCGCGGTATAATACCTTTGATTCACATTTCCTTTTGCAAGGAGGCGGTGTCTTGGAATTGCAACAGCTGCGGAAATTTATTGCAGTGGCCCAGCAGAAAAACATCTCCCGGGCGGCCCGGGAGCTCCTGATCTCCCAGCCCGCCCTGAGCCGCTCCATCCATGAGCTGGAGGAGGAGTTAGGGGTCAAGCTCATCCAGCGGGGCCGCTTCGGCGTGGAGCTCACCGAGGAGGGCAAGCTGTTGCTGGACCGGGGGCGGAGCCTTCTGTCCATGGAGGCGGGCATCAAGCGGGAGCTGCTGTCTCAAAGCGCCCCCACCATCCACATCGTCTGGCGATGTGCGGAAAATTTCCTTATGGACATCCTTTGCCGGTACACCGCCCGGTGTCCCGGCACCCGGTTCGAAGTGCTGCAGAACGACGACTTCGCCCTTCAGAGCCAGCAGTATGACTTCATCATCTCCGGGGGGCTCTCTGACGAGTCGGGCTACAAGAAGGTGCGCCTGCTCACCGAGCGGCTGCTGTGCGCCATCCCCGAGGACCACCCCCTGGCCCAAAAGGACAGCATTTTGCCCCAGGAATTTGCCGCCCTGCCCCAGATCCAGTTTGGGGGCCACCGGCAGATCAAACATTTCATCGCCGCCCAGCTCCAGCTTTACGGGCTGACCCTCCCCGCCCAGGTGGTCTGCGACGATGTGCGCACCGGCTGCGACCTGGTCTCGGCAGGCTTCGGGGTGCTGCTGATGCCTGAGTACGCCCCTGACGACCAGATGCTCTCCCATCTTCGGCTGCTGCCCATCGACGGGGTGGATATCTCCCGGGAGGTCTATCTTTACCGCCGGGCGGATATCTATTTGCCGGAGCGGTCCCAGGATTTCGCGGCCTTTTTGGTCCGGTATTTTGGGCAGGTGGAGAAGAAAAAAGGGGCGTTGTAGGGGGCGGGAGGCGCTGCACCGCGGGGTGGTGCAGATAGGCCGGGTGGTCCTGCCAGGCCGGTGGGGACAGCGGCCCCTACGAGGGGCGGGGGTATGCGGGGTCTCGGCATTAACCTGTGTGGTCCCATCCTTGGGAGAGAATGGGCGGCTGATAGCCGCCCCTACAGGTTGTAAAAAACGGAGGCGCTGTACTTTGTACAGCGCCTCCGTTTTTCCTTTTTATTTTAGTACATCCCGCCCATGTCGGGGTTGGCAGGCATGGGAGCCGGGGGCTCGGGCTTGTCGGCTACCAGGGCCTCGGTGGTCAGGAGGACGCTGGCAATGCTGGCCGCGTTCTCCAAGGCGGTGCGGGTCACCTTGGTGGGATCCACGATACCAGCCTTGATCATGTCCACGTAGGTCTCGTTGTAGGCGTCGAAGCCGGTGCCGGCCTTGCCGGACTTCACCTTCTCCAGCACCACGCTGCCGTCCAGGCCCGCGTTGGCGGCGATCTGGCGGACAGGCTCGGCCAGGGCGGCGGCCACGATCTGCACGCCGGTCTTCTCGTCGCCCTCGGTGGTCTTCAGCAGCTTCTCCACGGCGGGGATGGCGTTGACGTAGGCGGTGCCGCCGCCGGCCACGATGCCCTCCTCCACGGCGGCCCG
>CATJWI010000191.1 GCA_949744075.1 uncultured Eubacteriales bacterium
GATGCAGTAGAAGGGATTCATGTCGGAGAGGTACTTGGTGACCTCGGTGTACTTGTTGGAGTAGAACACAGCGTTCTGGGTCAGCACGCCGTCGATGGTACCCTGCTGCAGGGCGGTGAACAACTCGTTGAAGGCCATGGGCATGGGCTGGCCGCCAACGCCCTCAAAGTAGGTCAGGTACATGTTGTTCTCCATGACCCGGAACTTTACGCCATCCAGGTCGGAGGGAACGTGCAGGGGACGAATGTTGTTGCTGATGGTGGCGTAGCCCAAGTCCAGACCGATGTAGGGCCGGATGTTGGACTCCTCGGCAAACCGGTCGTAGGCCTTCTGGGCCACCTCGCCGTCGATGAACTCAAAGGCAATGTCGCGGCTGGTAAACAGGTAAGGGATGTCCATGAACATCAGGGCGTTGGAGAAGGCGGCCACAGCCATGTTGCCAGAATCGGTGATCTCCAGGTTGCCCAACTGCACGGCCTCCAGCATCTCGTTGGGGCTGCCCAGCACCATGTTGGGATAGACCTGCACGTCATAGGCGCCGTCGGTGGCCGCCTCGAAGAGCTCCTCAAACTTATACTGGCCCACGGTGACGGGGTGGGTCTCGGCACAGGTACCGCCGATGCGAATCACGATAGGAGCATCTTTAGATCCGCCTTGGGCCGTACTGTTTTCAGCGGGAGGAGTGCTGGTAGTCGCCGTGCCACCACCGCAGGCAGAGACGCCAATGCAAAGAGCCAGAGCCAGAACCAGAGCACTAACTTTTTTGATCTTTTTCATGTAATTGATCCTCCTGTTTTTATAGTTTCCTCAATTGAAGTACCGATATACGCTGCTATCCCCCTTTCTCTTGAGTTTCAACCAACACAGCTCAGAGCATTCCGAGGCTCTTTGCTTGTTGTGTCAGTTCCTCGCGGAAATCCGGGTGGGCGATGCTGATCAACAGTTGGGCCCGCTCCCGGTTGGTCTTCCCAAACAGGTTCACGATACCATATTCGGTGCAGATATACTGCACATCGTTTCGGGAGACGGTGATGATCGACCCCTGGGGCAGCTGGGGCACAATGCTGGAGATGGTCCCTTTCTTGGCGGTGGACTTCATCACCAGAATGGACTTACCGCCGTTGGAGCGCTTGGCGCCTCGGACAAAATCCACCTGGCCACCGGGACCACTGTACTGCTTGCCGTTAATGCTGTCCGACACCACTTGGCCCAGCAGGTCCACCTGGAGACAGGCGTTGATGGAGACCATATTGTCATTCAGGGAGATCAGATAGGGGTCGTTGGTCTGGTCTACCGGGATCAGAAGCACGTCGGGATTGTGGTCCACGAAGTCAAAGAGCTTTTTGGTCCCCATCAGGAAGTTGCTGACAAATTTCCCCGTATGGTGGGTCTTTTTGGCGTTGGTGATGACCCCTGCGTTATAGAGGTCCACCACCCCGTCGGAGAACAGCTCCGTGTGGATACCCAGGTCCTTCTTGTCTTTCAGCGCCGCCAGCACCGCGTTGGGAACGCTTCCGATGCCCAACTGCAGCGTGTCGCCGTCGTTGACCAGAGCGGCGATATACTCTCCCATTTTCCGCTCTGTCTCGCCAAAGTCGCCGCCGGGAACTTCCACCAGGGGCTCCTCCAGATCTACGATGACTGTTGCCTTAGAAAGAGAGAAGGCCGAACCATATGTAAAAGGAATGGCCGGATTGATCTGCACGATGAGCTTTTTGCATTTCTCCACGCAGGCCACTGAATAGTCTGCGTTTAGGCCGTAGCTGCACATCCCGTTCTCATCAGGGGGCGGGACCTGCATGATAAATACGTCCGGAGTGTTGATCTCCTTATAGAAATCCACCATCTCGTAAAAAAACATGGGCTGGAAGTCGATCCGCCCCGCCTCGTATTCCTTTCGGTTGCTGTTGCTGAGAAAGCAGCTCCAGCCCTTGAAGCTGTCCGCCACATCCGGGCCGGCATAGTCCGCCGGGCCCCAATGGAGGTGGGACATGATGGTAACATCCCGCAGTTCCGGCGCCCGGTCCACCAGCGCCCGGAGGATGGTCTTCGCCTCGCCGTGGGCCTGCTGGATCATTACCTTATCGCCGGATTCTACGATCTTGACCGCATCCTCCACTGATCTGAGTTTGTCCTGGTATTTTTCCCGCCAATTCAAGTGTGTTCCCTCCCAAACCTTTTGTATTCGCACGCTTTTTTGCTTCCTTTTTGCCGTCGCCTTATATATGAGCAAGGAGCGTGCCATCTTTCTCTGTTCTCCGTTTTTGATTTTTGGAAGGTAAAAATGCAGAAAAGCTTAGGTTTAGGTCGAAAACTGCCGTTTTCCTTTCTTTCTTTTTGTCTTCCTTCGAAATATGTCGTATTTTTGCGACGTAGCAGCTTTACAACACCGTCGCAAGGCTGCTACGCTTATTTTTCCCCTTCCTCCCCTTTCAGCTTGCGGTAAATATAGGTCCTGTGGACCCCCAGCAGCTCCGCCGCCTTTGTCACATTTCCGTCTGAGGCCGTGATGGCCTCCTCAATATATTTCCGTTCAAATTTTCGCAGCGCAGTTTTCAGGTCCCCGTTCAACTGAGGCTGGGGCGTCTCCATTTTCACCCGCTGTACCGGCTGCTCCAGGTCCAGCTTGGGGGCGTCCAGGATCTGCTTGTCCGTCGCCACCACCATTCGGTGGATCAGGTTTTTCAACTCCCGCACATTTCCCGGCCAGCGGTACCGGAGCAGCTCTTCCATACAGGCCTCCGAAAACTGTTTGCTTGTGTGGTACTTGCTGTTAAACTCCTTTAGATAGTGGTTCGCCAGAAGCGCGATGTCCTCCGGCCGGCTCCGCAGGGGCGGGATGGTCAGGGGCA
>CATJWI010000192.1 GCA_949744075.1 uncultured Eubacteriales bacterium
CGAAGGTCTGCTGAAAATCGAGATGCATTTTCTGCCGGACATCTACGTCCCCTGCGAAGTGTGCAAGGGCCGGCGGTACAACCGGGAGACGCTGGAGGTGCGCTACAAGGGCAAAAATATCTACGAGGTGCTGGAGATGACGGTGGACGAGGCCCTGCCCTTCTTCGAGAACCTGCCCCGCATCTACAACAAGCTGCGGACCCTGAGCCAGGTGGGCCTTTCCTATATCAAGCTGGGCCAACCCTCCACTGAGCTCTCCGGCGGAGAGGCCCAGCGGGTGAAGTTGGCCACCGAGTTGGCAAAACTGTCCACGGGCAAGACCATCTATATTCTGGACGAGCCCACCACCGGCCTCCACAGCTACGATGTCCACAAGCTCATCGACGTATTGCAGCAGCTGGTGGAGAAGGGGAATACTGTGCTGGTTATCGAGCACAACCTGGACGTGATCAAGACCGCCGACCACCTCATCGACCTGGGCCCCGAGGGGGGCGACAAGGGCGGGCACATCGTCTGCACCGGCACCCCTGAGGAGGTAGCCGCCTGCCCAGGCAGCTACACCGGCCAGTACCTGAAGCGGATGCTGGAAGCGAAAAAATAAAAGGGAAAAAGACAGCGCTGCCACCCATAGAAACCAAAAGCCCTCAGGAGGGTCTTCTCGTTGCCCACTCAATGGAATGACCTCGTAGAGGCGGATGATATCCGCCCCTACAGTGGTACCGGGAAGTGTCGGTGCATCCCAGGAAAAAGTTTATCAAACCTTTATAGTTTCCGCCCCCTTTTTGTGCTACAATAAAAAACAGAAGAATTCCGGGAGGGATGAAATTGGACCTGCTCAACTGGCTGGAGACCACCGTAGGGGGTGAGTTCATCTTCACCTTTCTGGTCTCCATGATCCCCATCGTGGAGCTCCGGGGAGGTATCCCCTTCGGGGTGGCTCTGGGCCTGCCCTATCCGGTAGCCTTTGTGGCGGCGGTACTGGGAAATATCCTGCCCGCGCCTTTTATCATCGTCTACATTCGCCGCATTTTCCAGTGGATGCGTCAAAAGCTGCCCCGACTGGACGGGCTGGTGGACCGGCTGGAGAATAAGGCACATTTGAAAGGGCGAAAGGTGAACAAGTATAAGTATCTGGGGCTTATGCTCTTCGTGGGGATCCCCCTCCCCGGCACCGGGGCCTGGACCGGGGCTCTGGCCGCTGCCTTTCTGGATATGCCCCTGCGGAAGGCTATGCCCAGCATCATCGCCGGGGTCATCCTGGCTGGGTGTATCATGACAGGGCTCACCTCTTTGGGCTTCAACCTCTTTTCCGCGGTGATGGCCTGACTTTTGCACCATTGGGCCCCAAAGGGCGTAAAATGGGCCGAGGTGAGTGAGATGCGCCCAATACTGGAAGTGGTGTTGTCCCTGCTGGCAGTGGTGGGGCTTTTGAGCCTGAGCTGGCTTTGCTTCAGTCACATCCTGGCCCCTCTTGGCGGGGAGGAGACGGTCTCCCTGGTCCCGGGCCGGGGAGACGGGGAGAGCCTGGAGCAGGCGGTCCGGGGCCTTCTTTGGCTCCGGGGCAGCGGCTTTTTCCTGGGGGAGGTGGTCATCGTGGACTGCGGCCTGACCCCCAGCGGAAGGGCGGTGGCCGCCGCCCTATGCCTCCAGGAGCCGGGGATGGAGGTCTGCTCGGCGGAGGAAGCGGTGGAAAGGGTAAAAGAGAAAAGAGAGTAGGAAAAAGCTGGGCCACGCGGTACGGAGGTACGGCGTGGCCCCATTTTTTGAGATAGGAGATGGGGGGCTATGCCGTTTCGCCGAAAGGTTTTATCCGGGTTTCCTGAACGGCATATCCCTGCAGGACAGGCATAAACCGCCTTTACGAATGGCGCGGAACCGTGTATAATGAAACAAAAACGGCCGAAAGGAGGGCGGAGCCGTTGGAGCAGCACGAAATCGAGGGCACAGTGGACTCAGTGGTCTACCAGAACCCGGAAAACGGCTACACTGTCCTCCGGCTGGACGTGGAGCGGGAGGAGCCGATCACCGTGGTGGGGTGCATCCCCGGGGTGGCCCCGGGGGAGAGCCTGTGGGCCCAGGGGAGCTGGACCCGGCACGCCACCTATGGGGAGCAGTTCAAGGCCGAGGTGGCCCGCCGGGGGATGCCGGTGGGGGAGAAGGCCGTTTTCGACTATCTGGCCTCCGGGGCGGTAAAGGGTATCGGCATCTCTACTGCCCGGCGGATGGTGGACGAGTTCGGGGAGGAGGCCCTGAGCGTTCTGGAAAACGAGCCCGAGCGGCTCACCGTCATCAAGGGCCTGACCCAAAAACGGGCCCAAGCCATGGGGGAGGCCTTCCGCCTCCAAATGGGGATGCGCCGCCTGCTGGACTTCCTTACCGCCCACGACCTGCCTCCCCAGTTGGGGATGCCCCTTTACCGCCGCTTCGGAGACCGGGCCCTGGAGGCGGTCCGGGCCAATCCCTATCTGCTGGTGGAGGGGGAACTGTCGGTCCCCTTTGACCAGGTGGATCAGCTGGCCATGGAGCTGGGCTTTGCCGAGGACCACCCCTGGCGGCTGGAGGCCGGGGTAGTCTTTGTGTTGCGGCACAACCTGGACAATGGGCATACCTTCCTGCCTGCGGGCAAGCTGGTGGCCACCACCACCGCTCTTTTGGGGGTCTCCGACCCCGAGGAGGTGGCGGGGGCCATGGACAGTCTGAGGGAGCGGCGGACCGTGGTGCTGGACCGGGTGGCGGGGGAGGAGGCCTGCTACCTGGCGGAGCTCTATGACGCGGAGAAGGTGGTGGCGGAACGGATCGGCGCCATGAGCGTCAATGAGCTGTATCCCCCGGAGGACCTGGAGGAGATCGTGAGCCGCATCCAGCGGGACCAGGGCATCACCTATGCCCCCCAGCAGCGCCGCGCGGTAGAGCTGGCCGCCCAGCATCAGGTGATGCTTCTCACCGGCGGCCCGGGCACGGGCAAGACCACCTCCCTGCAGGGAGTATTATCTCTCTTTGAGGCCCTGGGGCTGGAGACTGCCCTGGCTGCTCCCACCGGCCGGGCGGCCAAGCGGCTGGGGGAGCTGTGCGGCGCCGAGGGGGCCACCATCCACCGGCTGCTGGAGACCCGCTTTGACCCCCAGACGGGCCAGCTGGTCTTTGCCCACAACGAAAATGACCCCCTGAAGGCGGACGCGGTGATCGTGGACGAGACCTCGATGGTTGACATAATATTGATGTCCGCCCTTCTCTCCGCCCTCCGGGAGGACTGCCGCCTGGTATTGGTGGGAGACCCGGACCAACTGCCCAGCGTGGGGGCGGGCAACCTCCTGTCCGACCTGATCCGCAGCGGCGCGGTACCCACGGTGCGTCTCACCGAGGTTTTCCGCCAGGCGGCCGAGAGCGCTATCATCCGCTCAGCCCACCAGGTGAACGAGGGGATCACCCCCACCTTAAAAAACGACAGTCGCCAGGACGTGTTCTTTCTCCGCCGGAGCGATCCCATTGCCGCCGAAGAGACCATTGTGGAGTTGGTGGGCAAGCGGCTGCCCGAGAACATGGGCATCCCCTCCCATCAGATCCAGGTCCTGTCCCCCACCCGAAAATTTGACGGGGGCACGGGCAGTCTGAACCGGGCCATCCAGGCGGCGGTGAATCCCCCGGCGGAGGGCAAGGGGGAGCGGAAGTTCGGCCCCTATATCTTCCGGGAAGGGGACCGGGTGATGCAGGTGAAGAACAACTACGATATCCTCTGGAAGACCCCGGACGGCCTGGAGGCGGGCATGGGGGTCTTCAATGGGGACATCGGCCACATCACCGCAGTGGACAACCGCCGGGAGTTGATCACGGTGGACTTTGAGGGCCACATCGTGGAATATTCCCCCGACATGCTGGGAGAGCTGGAGCCAGCCTACGCCGTCACTGTCCACAAGGCCCAGGGTAGCGAGTACCGCGCGGTGGTCCTCACCGCCCTGGACACGGCTCCCCGGCTGCTGACCCGGGGAGTGCTCTATACTGCCATCACCCGGGCCCGGGAGCTGCTGGTCATCGTGGGGGAGGAGAACGTCATTGCCCGGATGACCGCCAACAACCGCCAGTCCAAACGCTATTCCGGCCTCCGGGCAAGGCTGGCGGAGAGGGAGGAGGAGACCGGATGAAGGGCTTTGCCCGAGAGGATCCCTGGCTGTCCCTGTGTGGGCTGAACTGCGGGCTGTGTCCCATGAAGCTTGGCGGCCACTGCGGCGGCTGCGGCAGGGGGAACCAGTCCTGCAAGATCGCCCGGTGCAGCATGGAGCGGCCGGAGCAGGTGGAATACTGCTTCCAATGCGGGAGCTTTCCCTGCGAAAAATATGTGGGAATAGACCGGTATGACTCCTTTATCACCCACCAAAATCGAATGGCGGACCTGGCCCGGGCCAAGAAGATGGGCCCGGCGGCCTACGGACGGGAGCAGGAGGAGAGGGCGGCCATCCTGGACCACCTTTTGGCGGAATATAACGACGGCCGCCGGAAGACCCTGTACTGCGTAGGGGTCAACCTGCTGCCCTTGCCGGTCCTGCGGGAGCTGATGGCCCAGTTGGAACGGGAAGCGGGGGAGAAGCCCCTGAAGGAAAAAGCGATTTATGCCGCGAAGCTCTTTCAAAACGCGGGCGAATCGTGTAGAATAGAGCTGAAATTACGCAAAAAGCAGTGAGCCGCCCCAGCGGCCCGAAAGGATGGAGTATATGCGCGTCATTACAGGAACGGCCCGGGGCAGGAAGCTGAAGGACCTGCCCGGCCTGGACACTCGGCCCACCACCGACAAGGTGAAGGAGTCCATTTTCAATATCGTCCAGTTCGACGTAGAGGGTCGGCGGGTGCTGGACCTCTTCGCCGGTACCGGCCAGCTGGGTATTGAGGCTCTAAGCCGGGGGGCGGAAAAATGCGTCTTCGTGGACGCGGCCCGGGAGGCGGTCCGGGTGGTGGAGGACAACGTGAAGACCACCGGCTTTGAGAGCCAAAGCCGGGTGGTCCAGGGGGACTCCCTGGCCTTCCTCACCTCTTGCCGGGAGAAGTTCGCTCTGGCCTTTCTGGACCCTCCCTATGCCTCCGACCTGCTGGAAAAAGCGCTGAAACGCATGGCGGAGATTGACATTATGGCCGAAAATGGTATAATTGTCTGTGAGAGCGCCCTGGACAAGCCCCTGCCCCAGCTTCCCGCGCCCTATGAGATGGGCCGGGATTACCGGTACGGCAAGATCAAGGTGACTCTTTACCACCGCCGGCTCTCCTGAGGGGGCATACGGCGGGCAAGGATGTGGTTTGACGTGAAAACAGCCATCTATCCCGGCAGCTTCGATCCCATTACCCTGGGGCACCTCAATGTGATCAAACGGGCCTCCCGGTGCTTTGACAAACTCATCGTGTGCGTCATGGTGAATTCGGAAAAGGTGAACAGCGGACTTTTCACCCCGGCCGAACGGGTGGAACTGATCCAAAAGGTGGTGGCCAGACTCCCCAATGTGGAGGTGGACCAGTCAGATATCCTGATTTCAGAGTATGCCCGGCAGAAGAAGGCCTGCACTTTGGTGAAGGGGCTGCGGGCGGTGTCCGATTACGAGATCGAGCTGCAGATGGCTTTGATCAACCGGAAGCTGAACCCCAGGCTGGAGACTATGTTCCTCCCCTCCAACGCCAAGTATACCTATGTCAGCTCCAGCGTGGTCAAGGAGATGGCAGTCTACGGGGCCGATCTGAGCGATTTTGTGCCCCATGAGATCATCGACGATGTGAACGAAAAAATGAAGAGCAGGAGGAATTGTCATGGCGAGCGGAGTCAATGAGCTGCTGGATATGCTGTTTGAGATGATCGATGAGGCCAAGAGCGTACCCCTGGCCTCCGATAAATGTATGGTGGACCGGACCGATGCCCTGGACCGCATCGACGAGATTCGTAGCGCCTTCCCCATGGAGTTGGCTGAGGCCAAGAAGCTGCTGGCCGCCCGGAACGATTACCTGGCCTCCGCCAAGCGGGAGGGGGACCTGATCATCCAGCAGGCCGAGGAGAAGGCCAAGCAGATGCTGGCGGAGAACGAGCTGCTGGCCAAGGCCAAGCGGGAGAGCGACGCTATGCGCCGCCAGGCCGAGGAGCGGGCCCGGGAGCTGAAGCTGGCCGCCAACCGCTACTGTGACGACGCTATGCGCCGCACTGAGGAGGCGGTGGCCGAGGCCTACGACGAGATCAAGAAGGCCCGCACCCGTTTCCGCGCCGCCGCAGCGGGGATGGAGCCGGGCCAGGCCCCCGCCCAGCCCCAAAACAAGCCCTTTGATGCGGAGACGGAAGGCTGAAAAAGTGAAAAGTTGGGCAACGCTGTACTGTGTACAGCGTTGCTTTTTTTATGGAGCGTTAAGGATCAGCCGAAAATTTTCCCGTAGCTTCGTCAACAGTATGGTCTTGTGGGGGCGGATATCATCTGCCCGGCGGCAGGCGTTGCTACCCCTGCACAGGCCGCGGCGAAACCGTACCACGCGGTACGCGCTTCTACGAAATACCCTATCAGGATCTTGCGGAGCGGCCCTTGCGGGCCGCTTTTTTGCTGTCCCAAATTTGCCTCACAAAAAATTTTTTCCACACCGCAGTGAAAAAATGAAAAAAGGTCGAAAAATTTCCAGGATCCACCAAACACAATATCTTGAGCTGTAAAGCCGAAAAACTTTCCATAAAATGTGTTTTGGTCGGAGAAAAAGTTACAAATGAAAACAGATTTTTGATTCCATGCGAAAAATCGCAAGATTCTACAGAAAAAAAGGATGATTTCTTTGAAAAAAATGACCGTGAACTATTGCAATTTTGTTACAGACCAGTTATACTAAAAAGCGAAGTGGAGCAAAATGGAGTGAAAGACCATAAAAAACCATTCCAGTGGGGGGTGAGGGCATGACTGGTACCTATGAACATTCCATCGACGCCAAGGGCCGGCTGTTTATCCCCTCCAAGCTGCGGGAGGAATTGGGGGTCTCCTTCTATCTGGCCATGGGGGTGGACGCCTGTCTTGCCATCTACCCCCAGGAGACCTGGGACCGCTTCACCGAAAAGTTCGCCTCCCTGCCTATGAGCCAGTCCAAGGCCATGCGCCCCCTTTTCGCCAACGCCAGCAAGTGCGAGCTGGACAGCCAGGGGCGGATCGTGGTGCCCCAGAAGCTGCGCAAGTACGCCGCTTTGGAGAAGGACGTGGTCATCATCGGCGTCAACGACCGGGCGGAGATCTGGGCCGCCGAGACCTGGAACGCCCAGGAGGAGGAA
>CATJWI010000193.1 GCA_949744075.1 uncultured Eubacteriales bacterium
CACCCCCAAACAGCAGGAGGAAACCATCCGCCAGCTCCGCCGCGGGGAGCTGGACATGGTGGTGGGCACCAGGATGGCGGCCTGCTTGCCGTCCAGGATACATTTCATGATGGCCCGGAAGGCCACCTCCGTCTTGCCGTAGCCCACGTCGCCGCAGAGCAGGCGGTCCATGGGCTTATTCTGCTCCATGTCCCGCTTGATCTCGGCGATGCAGCGCAGCTGGTCCTCGGTCTCGGTGTACTCGAACTCCTCCTCGAATTCCTTCTGCCAGGGGGAGTCGGGGGAGAAGGCGAAGCCGGGTTGGCGTTGGCGCTGGGCGTAGAGCTGGATGAGGCCCTTGGCCAGGTCCTGGACCGCCTTTTTGGCCCGGGATTTCTGCCGTTCCCAGTCGCCGCCCCCCAGGCGGGAGAGCTTTTTGGTCTCATTGGCGTCCTCTCCCCCGCCGATGTATTTGCTCACCATGTCCAGCTGGGTGGCGGGGACGTAGAGGGCGTCGGCCCCGGCGTAGGCGATCTTTACGTAGTCCTTGTCCACCCCGTCCACGGGGAGCTTCACCATGCCCTGGTAGCGGCCGATGCCGTACTGGCGGTGGACCACCAGGTCGCCGGGGGACAGGTCGGCATAAGAGTTCAGCTTTTCCCGGTTGGTGGGGGCCTTGAGGCGCTTCTTTTTTGCCGGGGCGGCCTGGCCCTCGGTGAGGATGGCGAATTTGGAGTTGGGGAACTCCATGCCCGCGCTGAGGCCGCCGCAGCAGATCACCGCCTGGCCCGGCTTGGGCAGGGCGTGGAGCTGGAAGTCCACCGCCGAACGCAGCTTCTGCTCCCGGAGGAGGGACTGGAGGTTCAGGCAGCGCTGCTCGGCGCCCGCCAGGATCACCACGGCAAAGCCGGAGGCGATGTAGTGGCTCAGGTCGGAGACGGCAGTCTCCAGGCTCACGCCGTAGGAGGGCAGCTGCTTGGCGGTCACTGTCAGCAGGGAGCGGGGGCGTTGGGGGTACTGGGCGGAGGTGAAGGCGTCCAAGTAGGCTACGGGCCAGTTGTCTAAGACTGTAGTCAGCTCCTCCCCGGTGCGGCAGAGGCGACCCAGCTCGGGGAGGAAAAGGCCTGATTCGCTGAGGGCGGTCACATCCTCGTTCAGCTGCCAGAGGTAGTTTTTGCACCGCTCCATGAACCGGGGGGACTCGCTGAGAAGGACGGCGGCGTCGGGGGGGAAGTAGTCTACGGCTGTAGCCATCTTGGGGTAAATGAGGGCCAGATAGCGGTCAATGGCCGGAAAGGAGAGACCGTTTTCCAGGGCCTCCTTGTCCTGGGCCAGAGTGACTAAGAGCTGGTCGGGGGCGCCCTTTTTTACAGCCGTAGACAGCCGCTGGTCCAGGGCCTGGCAGAGCCCCGGCACCCCGCCGGGGGCGAACTGGGGCAGGACCTCGGCGGCGGGGAGGATGCAGGCCTCCTCCAGCTGTTCGGTCCGCCGCTGGGAGGAGACGTCGAAGAGGCCCATGGAGTCTACCTCGTCCCCAAAGAACTCCATGCGCACCGGCTGGGGGTGGGCGGGGGAGAAAAAGTCCAGGATGCCCCCCCGGAGGGCGAACTGGCCAGGGCCCTCCACTTGGTCGCAGCGGGAATAGCCTGCGGCGGTGAGGGCCTCGGAGAGCTCGTTCAGGTCGTACTGCTCCCCCATTTTCAGCACCCGGCCGGCCTGGGTCAGCAGTTGGGGGGGCATGGTGCGCTGGAGGACCGCTTCGGCAGAGGCCACCAGGAAGGGGACCTCCGAGCGGGAGAGGGACCAGAGGACCTGGAGCCGCCGGTGCTCCCACTGGCGGGAGACCACGGCGGCGTTGTGGAAGGTGAACTCCCGGGCCGGGAGGGTGAGCACCGGCCCGGCGGAGAGGCCCCGCAGGTCGGCGGCCATCCGCTCCACCTCGGCGTCGTCGGCGCAGAGAAGGACCACGCTGCGGCCGGTCTGCTGCTGCAGGCCGGCGGCGAAAAAGGCCCGGTGGACCGGGGACAGGCCGGACACCGCGGCGGGAGAGAGGCCGTTGTCCAGGGCGGTGAGGAGCTGGCCGTATTCGGGGATGGCGGAGAGAAAGTCGGTGATCCGCTTCACTGGGTGGGCCTCCTTTTTTTCCAATTCGGAAACGCCAAATGCCCCCCAATCGGCGGTTGGGGGGAGGGTATTAGTATACCGTTTTTTGGGGGGAGAGTCAAGGGAGAAGATCCGGGGGAGGGGCTTGCCCTCCCCCGGGAAAAGGGGTCATTTCCGGTTGTGGAGGTATTTGGTCAGCTCGCACAGGACCACGGGGGTCAGGGCCAGGAGGAGGACCACAGTCCATTCCAGGGGGTTCAGGGTCACGGTTTGGAAGATGCGCTGGAGGGGGGGCAGGCACAAAACGGACAGCTGCGTGACAAGGCCTACAAGAAAGGCCTTGTTCATGGCGGGATTGCTGAGGATGCCGATGTGGAACAGGGAGTGGTCCTCGCTGCGCACGTCGAAGGCGTGGAACAGCTGGCAGAAGGTGAGGGTGGCAAAGGCCATGGTGTTGGCGGCCTGGTAGGCCTCCCCGGGGTCGGAGAGGACATATTCTCCCAGGAAGTAGGCAATTAGGGTCAAAAGGCCCACCATGGCCCCCTGCCAGGCAAGGCGCAGGGAGAAGGAGCGGGTAAACAGGCTCTCCCGGGCGTCCCGGGGCTTTTCCTCCATGACCCCCTCCTCTACCGGCTCCACCCCCAGGGCCAGGGCGGGCAGGGAGTCGGTGACCAGGTTGAGCCACAATAGCTGCACCGGGGCCAGGGGCATCTGGTGGAAGCCCAGGACAGTGGCGATAAAGATGGTCAGGATCTCCCCGATATTGCAGGAGAGCAAATAGTGGATGGACTTTTTGATGTTGGAGTAGATCCCACGGCCCTCGGTCACGGCAGAGACGATGGTGGCGAAATTGTCGTCGGTGAGGATCATGTCGGCGGCCTCCTTGGCCACGTCGGTGCCTGTAATGCCCATGGCGCAGCCGATGTCCGCCGCTTTGAGGGCGGGGGCGTCGTTGACCCCGTCCCCCGTCATGGCCACGATCTTCCCCTTTTTCCGCCAGGCGTTGACGATGCGGCTCTTGTGCTCAGGGGATACCCGGGCGTAGACGGCGAACTGCTCTACCTCCCGGTCCAGCATGTCCTGGGGCATGAAGTCCAGCTCCGCCCCGGTGATGGCCAGGTCCCCCTCTTGGAAGATGCCCAGCTCTTTGGCCACCGCCACGGCGGTGAGCTTATGGTCGCCGGTGATCATCACCGGCTTGATCCCCGCCTTGCCGCACTGGGCCACCGCCTCTCTGGCCTCGGCCCGGGGCGGGTCCATCATGCCCATGAGGCCCAGGAAGGTGAGGTTTTGTTCCAAAGTTTCCGGGGTCAGGGCGGCGGGGAGGGTCTCCAGGCGGCGCTCGGCCACCCCCAGGACCCGCAGGGCTTGCTGGGCCATGGCGTCGTTGGCGGCCAGGGCGGCACGCTTCTCCCCCTCGGGCAGGGCGCAGCGGGAGAGGAGCACGTCGGGGGCACCCTTGACGCAGACCCGGAAGCCCCCCTGGGGCAGAGCGTGGACGGTGGACATGAGCTTTCGGTCCGAGTCGAAGGGGACCTCCCCCCGGCGGGGGGTCTCCTGCTCCAGCTGGGCCTTGTCCAGGCCTTCGGTGCGGGCGGCCTCCACCAGGGCCACCTCGGTGGGGTCCCCCTGGGGGGCGCCGTTGGTGATGGTGGCGTCGCAGCACAGGGCGGCGGCGGAGAGGAGCTGATGGCGGTCTCCCCCCGCCAGGGTCCAGATCTGGCGGACGGTCATCTTGTTCTGGGTCAGGGTCCCTGTCTTATCTGAGCAGATGACCCCAGCGCAGCCCAGGGTCTCCACCGCAGGCAGCTTTTTCACGATGGCCCCCCGCTTGGCCATTCGCTGGACCCCCAGAGCCAGCACGATGGTGACGATGGCGGGCAGTCCCTCGGGGATGGCGGCCACCGCCAGGGATACGGCGGTCATCAGCATGTCCACCAACTCCCGGCCCTCCAACAGGCCCACCCCGAACATGACGGCGCAGACGCACAGGCAGACAAAGGACAGGGTCTTGGAGATCTCCCCCATCTTCCGCTGCAGGGGGGTCTCCCCTTCCTCCTGGTCCAAAAGGAGGCCGGCCACCTTGCCTACCTCACTGTCCATGCCGGTGGCGGTGACCACCGCCGTGGCCCGGCCGGCGGTGACGATGGTGGAGCCGATGACCATGTTTTTCCGGTCCCCCAGGGCGGTCTCGGGGGGCAGGGCCTCCCCGTGGGCCTTCTCTACGGGCACAGACTCTCCGGTCATGGCGCTCTCGTCGGCCTTCAGCCCCGCTGCCTCCAAAAGGCGGGCGTCGGCGGGGATCAGGTCCCCCGCCTCCAAGTGGATCAGGTCCCCGGGGACCAGGAGGGCGGCGTCCAGCCGCTGCTCCTGTCCGTCCCGGACCACCCGGGCCTGGGGGGCGGACATTTTTTGCAGGGCCTCCAGGGCCCGCTGGGCGCTGTTTTCCTGGGAGATGGAGATGACGGCGTTTACCGCCACGATGAGCAGGATGATGACGCTGTCCAGCCAGTCCTCTCCCCCGCTGGACCACAGGGAGAGACCTGCCGCCCCTAAGAGCACCAGGATCATTGGGTCCTTCAGCTGGTCCAGCAGCCGCAGGGCCATGGGCCGGGGAGGCTTGCCCTCCAGACGGTTGGGGCCGTACTGCTTCAGCCGCCGCTCCGCCTCCTCCCCGCTGAGGCCTCGCCGGCGGTCTGTTTTCAGCTGGGAGAGGGTCTCCCCCAGGCTGATGCTGTGCCAAATGCTCATGGCGTCCAGTCCTTTCTGTTCCATATTTTGGTAACGCCATGATAAGCCAGAACTTGTCCGATTACAAGGGAATCCTGACGGCTCGGGCCAGAGCCCAGAGAAAGTCCTTGTTGGTGGGCGGCGCCCCGGTGGCTTGGGGGCCCATGAGCTGCTGATAGAGAAGGCTGTTTTGGGTGTGAAGGCCGTGGATGAGCCGCTCGATATTTTTGGATACGCTGCCCGGGGTGGTCCGGTCGGGGGCGGCCGCCTCCACGTAGGCCTGCTTCAACAGCTCGCACCGGCCCTCCCCTAAGAGGGCGGCGCACCGGGCCGCCTGCCGCAGGCCCAGGCTTTGGGGACGGGCGCCCATCCGCTCCAACAGGTCCTCGTATTGACGGGCCAGGCCGCCGGAAAGGAAACGGATCCGGTCCAGGACCTCCCGCCACTGGACGGGCTTGAACAGGACAAAGTCGGCCCCCAAGGCCAGGGCCTCCCGGCTGACCGCCTCCCCCACCGCCTTGGTCACCACCAGGACCCGGGCTTTTCCGCCCTCGGCCCGGTAACGGCGCAGCAGCTCCAGGCCGCTGATCCCCGGCAGGATCAGGTCCAGTAGGATCACGTGGGGGCGGTGGGACCAGGCGTGCTCCAGGCCCTCCAGGCCGTCCCGGGCGGTGGTGACCGCTATGTCCCCCGCGCCTTTTAAAATATGGACCCCCAGCCATAATTGTAGGGGGTCGTCCTCTATCATCAATACACGAATGGGTTCACTCATTTTCCGGTTTCAGAGCCTTTAAGACTCCCTCCATGTGAAATACGGTCTCGGCCAAAAGCTCCTGTTGGATGGGGCTCAGGCTGCTGAGGTACTCGGCGGCCAGCCCTACCCGCGGACCCAGGGAGCTGTTGCCCAGCAAAAGATAGTCGGCGGAAACATTCAGGGCCTGGACCACCCGCTTGAGGGGAAGAGCGGTCATGCTCTGCTCTCCCTTTTCCACCTGGGCCAGGAACTGGCCAGAGATATCGGCGGCCTCCGACAGCTGTTCCCGGGTCAGCTGTCTGCCCTCCCGGGCCATCCTGACCCGCTTGCCCATGGCCACCAGCTCTGGATTCCGAACTTTCTTTTCCATAAAAATTCCTCCTATATCTGTCAAAATGAAATGATAGATATAGCTTGCCACAATTATGATAAAAGAAAATCAACAATAATTATATTAAAATACAATTATCGTTTCTGTTCGACATCAATATCGTTGAGGGGACGCTTTTTGCGGCGAAAAGAAAAATAGAGCAATGGGGGGATAAAAATGCCCGGTGAAGCCATAGCTGCTTCACCGGGCGCTTCTTTTTGAAGGTTCAGCCCTGGGCGCTCTCGCTGGGGGCGGGAGTCCCGCTCTCCGCGGGGGACTCACTTTCGGCGGGCTGGGCGCTGGCCTTGGCGGCAGCCCGGGCCTGGTTGATCTCCTGGAGCCGCTCATAGACCGCCTTGGGGTCCAGTTCGTCATAGGCGGCAGTGGTGACCACCTCGGCGTCGTCCATCCACTGGCGGGTCATGCGGCTGAGCTTATAGCTTTCGGTGCACTCCGCCTTGGCCTGCTCCATATCCACCGGGATGCGCAGGATGATGTGGTAGCCGAAGTCGGACTGGATGGGGTCGCTGATCTCCCCCTCCTTCAGGGCCAGGGCCCCCTCCTCAAAGGAGGCCACCATGGTGCCGGAATAGATATAGGTGTAGCCCTCGGGGTAGTAGAGCTCACCGGTGGCTGCATCCCGGCCGTCCTCGCTGTACTGGTTCATCAGCTGGTCGAAGAGCTCCTGGCTGTCGCCGGCGTCGGAGAGCTGCTTGCGCAGGTCCTGGGCTTTTTCCAGGGCCTGGGCCTTCTCCTCGTCAGTGTACTCCTCGTAGGTCCGGTTTTCCGTGTCCATGTGGCGGGTGGAGATGAGAATGTGCTTGGCGGCGTAAATGCCGTTCTGCTCCACGAAGTCCGCCAGGTCGGCGTCGGTGATGGTCAGTTCCCCGGCGGCGCTGAGGGCCTCCTCCAGGTTTTGGTTCAGGTAGTAGATCTGGTTCAGGGCGGCGAAGTCCTCCTTGCTGATGCCCATGGTGTCCAGCCGCTCCTGGAAGATTGCCTCCCCGCCGGCCTGCTCAATGAGAGTGGACAGCTCCTGGTCGATCTGGGCCTGATCCTCCTCAGAGAGGGAGACGCCGTACTCTTGGGCCTTGTTGCGGATGACTTGGTAGAGCTTGGCGGTCTCCAGGGCGTCGGCCTTTACTGCGTCGGCGGCGGTGAGGCCGTCTTCCTGCTGGGTGGTCCAGGCCTCGTCGGTGGACAGGCCGCCGTAGGCTTTGGTGGTGTCTACGGCGCTGATGAGCCAGAACAGATACTCTCCGGCGGCCACCGGCTGGCCGTCTACAGTGAACAGCTCAAAATCCCGGCTGACGCCCGCGGTCTGGAAGACCAGGTCGTCAGGGTCGGCCACCACGCTGCCGGTACAGCCTGCCAGCAGGCATAGGCTGAGGGCCCCGGCCATCAGTTTGCTTTTCTTCATTGGGTGGATCCTCCTTTTTGGAAACGCTTGTCTGCTATTGTAACACCCTTTGGCTGTCGAGACAACGGAAATTCAAAAAGTTTACAAATTTAAGGGAGGATTTTTGGATTGCATAGCTCTGAGGGGCGGGATCCCTTTCCTTCTGAGAATGGGCGGCAGATCGCCGCCCCTACGGGAGGGCTTGGGAGGACGGATCGACGCGGGCCCTTTGGGCCCTTGCAATGACGGGGGAAAAGGACGGCGGGACAGGAATCGATCCTGTCCCGCCGGGGGGAATGGTTTTCTCAGCACTTCTCGAAGATGGTGGCGACGCCCATGCCGCCGCCGATGCAGAGGGTGGCAAGGCCCTTCTTGGCCTCGGGGCGCTTCTGCATCTCGTGGAGCAGGGTCACGATGATCCGGGCGCCGGAGCAGCCCACCGGGTGGCCGATG
>CATJWI010000194.1 GCA_949744075.1 uncultured Eubacteriales bacterium
CTCCGCCAAAACTCCGCTTGCGCCCCATTCTCTGGCGCAATGGCCTCCGTGGCCGGAGCGCCCAACCGGGCTATGATCTGGCTGTTGCTCCAGGTCTTGGGGGGGCTCCCAGGCAAAGGCCGGCGCCCCCAGCCCCAGACAGAGTGCCAGCGCCAGGACCAGAGACAAAATTTTTCTGTGAGCTCTCATGTTCTTTTCCTCCTCTTTGCTTTTTTCCGGCAAGGTGGCCCAAGGGAGCGGGACAACGGTCCCGCCCCCGGGGGCCTTCCCCGCCGGAAAAAACAAAGGCGGTGCAGGGTCTCCCCTACACCGCATGACACACCGACCCAAAACCCGCAATTCCACCTTGAAATATCAAGGGGAAATGCGTATAATGGGGTTGGCGCAATTTCGATTGCTGTGTGGGAGGTATGGTCTCCTGCGCAAGGCCGTGGGGTGTGCCAGCACTCCGCGGCCTGCCTTTGTTTTTCCGGCCCCTTCATTTTACCCTCTTGCCGTTCAAAATGCAAGGGGGTTTTTTGCGCCCTTTGGCCACCCCCCTCCCTCCAGGCCTCATCCCCACTCGAACACCCAGGCCCTCCCCCAGGGCCCTCTCCCGCCTCTTCCCCCTCCGGTTTCGCCATTTTCCGCCAAATGTCTGTCGTTTTCCACAAAATACAACCTTATATTTTGGCAGTTCTTCTGCTTGACTGCATAACGAACATAGCGTATATTATAAATATATTCAAAATATATTTATGGTATATCAACACTGCGCAGCAGCACACCAGGAGGCATTATGGAAGACAGAAGCCACGAGATCATTTCCTATTATAAGGACCAAACCTACCAGACCCAGGCACAGAGGACCTATGACATGCTCCTCGAGATGATCGCCCTGGACGCCCTTCCCGAAAAAAACGTCTACACCGAGCTGGAGCTCACCCAGATGTTAGGCATCGGCCGCACCCCTCTCCGGGATGCGCTGAAGCTGCTGGAGTTCGACTCCATCGTCCGCACCATTCCCCGCTTGGGCGTCCAGGTCTGCGAAGTCCGCATCGAGGACTACTACCTCCAGACTGAGGTCCGCACCGCCCTGGAGATCGTGGTGATCCAGCGGGCTTGCCAGCTGGCCCCTATGGACCTGCGGGACCGGCTGGCCCAGCTCAATAAGGACTTCACCTCCACCGCCGCCCACGGCGACCGGCTGGCCCTCTACCGCATTGACCGGAACATCCACAGCATTATCGACCAGTGCAGCAAGAACCCCTACGCCGTCCATGCCCTGGCCCCCCTGCGCTTCTTTGAGCAGCGCATCCACTATCTCCTCAGCCGGGTCTACCCCGAGATCGGCGACGTGCTCAACCGGGAGCACATCGACTACGTCAACGGCATCATCAACGGCGAGTGCCAGTCCGCCTGCGCCCACTTCCAAAACATGGTGGATAACACCACCCAGCTCATCAAGCGACAGGTCGACGCCCACATCGGTCTTCCTTTTGCCCATTGACAGTTTCCTCTCAACTCTAAACAGAAAGGAGAAAATGCCATGTCCCTGGAACACATCATCCTCTCCCCTGAGGGAAGTTCCTCCCCCTATTCCGACATCGTGGTGGTGGACGACCGGGAGCTCCATCTCTCCGGCCTCATTGCCATGGATCTGGACAGCGGTGAGGAGCGCTACGGTACCATCACCGAAGAGACCCGCCTGGTCCTGGACAACCTGGCCGTCCTGCTGGAACGCTACGGCTCCGACATGGACCACGTGATCCGGGCCACCGTCCTGCTTGCTGACTTTTCCCAGCGGGACGAGATGAATGCGGAGTACGTCCGCCACTTCAAGCCCAACCGCCTGCCCGCCCGGCTCTGCTTCGGCGATGTGGGCCTCCACGGCAAGTGCAAGGTGGAGATCGCAGTCACTGCCGTGAAACGCTGAACCAAAGGAATGTTCTCTTGCGCCAAAAAAGGAATGAGGAGAGGAGGGAGCCGCTGCTACCGTTACCGCATCCCCCATATCATCCAATCATTTTTAATTTTGAAGGGAGTATTTTAAGATGAAAAAGAATCGACTGACCGCTCTGATCCTTGCCGCTGCTATGACCCTGGCTCTGGCCGCCTGCGGCGGCGGTTCCGCTGGTACCCCCGCCCCCCAGGAGAGCAAAGAGCCCCCCGCCAACACCGGCGAGACTTACAACCTGCGCATGTCCATCATGTACACCGCCGGCACCCCCGGCTTTGAGTTCTGCAACTGGTTCGCCGACCGGGTCTCCGAGCTCACCGACGGCAAGGTAACCGTCCAGGTCTTCCCCGGCTCCCAGCTGGGCGACTACACCGCCACCTTCGGCGAGTTGATCCAGGGCTCCCTGGACCTGACCTGGGAGAGCGTGGCCATCGAGTACAACCCCAAGCTGAACCTGGTGGGCGCCCCCTACGTGGTGGCCAACTGGGATGAGGTCAAGTACGCCTTCAACACCGAGTCCTGGCTGGGCCAGTTTGTCAACGGCGTCATGCAGGAGCAGAACGTCCGCCAGATCGGCGTGGCCCCCGGCGGCTTCTACGGCATCGGCGGCAAAAACGTGGGCGACCTGAACACCCTGTTCGACCTGGATGTGGCCCAGAACGTCCTCTGCCGCGTCCCGCCTGCCACCTCCGCCATTAAGACCATGGAGGCCCTGAACTTCACCCCCACCACCATCAACTACTCCGACCTCTACAGCGCCCTGCAGACTGGCGTGGCCGACTGCTGGTACGGCGGCAGCGTGGACCTGAACTACGACAACTTCCGGGACGTCATCTCCTACTACGTGGCCTATAACTACCTCAACGAGTACTACCCCCTGTGCATCAGCGAGGCCACCATGGCCAAGCTCCCCGCCGAGTATCAGGACGCCATCGTCCAGGCCGGCAAGGATGCCACCGAGAACGCCTACAACACCATGTACGACTCCTACTACGACTACTTCGACAAGCTCCGTGACTACGATATCGAGGTCATCGAGCCCACCGACGAGCAGCTGGCCACCATGGCCGAGCGGGTCAGCGAGTCTGTCTGGGTGGACCTGGAGGAGTTGGTGGGTGCCGACAACATAAACGCCCTGCGGGACTTCACCGAGCAGATGCACGCCGATTTGGCCAAGTGATCTCTTTTCCGCGATCCCCCGTGTATGTGAAAGGAGAGTTATATGAACAAAGCGAAAAGCCCCTTTGACAGGCTTCGCGCCACCAAGGGCTGGAAGGCGGTCATCAAGGTGCTCCGGGTAGTGGAGGCCATCGACGTTTTGGTGGTGGTCCTGCTGATCTTCGCCAACACTGTCAGCCGCTATGTCTTCAAGACCAGCTTTATCTGGGTGGAGGAGATCCTCACCATCTGCGCCCTTTGGATGTACTTCATCGGCGCGGTTCTGGGTGCCGAGGAGGAGAGCCACATCAAGGGCGACCTGGTCAGTTCCTCCATCAAGAGCCCCAAGGCCCGGAAATGGTTCGTGGTAGTGGTGTCTCTGGTCACCTTTGTGAGCTGTATGTTCTTCGTCTACTGGGCCGTCATCTACTGCAAAAACCAGTTCGCCCTGCATATGACCACCCAGTACCTGCACCTGCCCAAGATCACCTCCCAATTTGCCGTTGGCTTTGGCATGGTAGGCATGGCCTTCTACTGGCTGTTCCACCTGCTGCGTTACATCACAAAGGACCCCGCCGAGTTCCTCCCCGAGGAAGTCCCGGCGGAGGGAAAGGAGGGTGAGGAGCCGTGAGCACCATGACCGCATTGTTGATCTCCATCCTGATCCTCACCGTCCTCATGGTCTGCGGCGTGCCCATGCCCATGGCCTTCGGTAGCGCCGTGGTGTGGATCATCACCTCCCTGGGCATCAACTCCGCCACCGTCTGCCAGGCGGGCTACTCCAGCATCACCAGCTACGTGCTGCTGGCCATCCCCCTGTTTACTATCGGCGGCGCCCTCATGTCCAACTCCCGGATCGGCAGCAGCATCGTGGACTGGTTCGAGACCATCCTGGGCCGGCTGAAGGCCTGCCTCATCCCGGTCTCCTCCTGCGCCTTCGCCCTCTTCGGCGCGGTGTCCGGCTCCGGCATGGCCGTCATGAGCTGCCTCACCCCCATCCTCTTTCCCCGGATGAAGGAGAAAAACTATCCCGTGGAGACGGTGGCTGCCGTCATGTGCTGTGCCGCCCCCCTGGGCCTGCTGATCCCCCCCAGCGTCATCCAGATCATGTACGCCTGGTCGGCCAACTGCTCGGTGCTCACCTGCTTTTTGTCCATCGTGACCCCGGGCCTGGCCTGCACCATCCTGCTGAGCATTGTGGGCCGGATCCTGGCCCTGCGCAAGCGGCCTGACCTGCCCAGCGCCCCCAAGGTGGCTCCCGCCCAGTATGCCAAGACCCTGGTGCGGACCACCGGCAAGTCCCTGCCCGGCCTGTTCATGCCCATCATCGTCCTGGGCGGCATCTACTCCGGACTCATGACCACCACCGAGTCCGCCGCCACCGCGGCGGTGTACACCCTCATCCTGGCGGTGTTCATCTTCCGGGAGGTCAAGGCCAAGCACTTCGTAAACTTCATGGCCGACGCCGGCGTCACCTCGGGCGTGGTGATGTGCAACGTGTTCTTCATCATGGTCTTCAGCCGCCTGCTGCTGCAGGAGGGTCTGCCCAACTACATCCTGAATATCCTGCTGTCCATCTCGGACAACCGCTGGGTCATCATGATCATGATCAACCTGTTCATGGTCCTGCTGGGGATGCTGATGGACGACACTTGCGCCTGTCTGCTGGTGGCCACCATCCTGGCCCCTGTGACCCGGGAGTTGGGCTTCAGCCCCTACCAGTTCGCCGCCATCGTGGGCGTCAACCTGGGCATGGGGTGCATCACTCCTCCCACCGCCCCCTTCCTCTACATGTCCTCCCGCCTCACCGGCGTGCCTGTGAAGGACATGATGAAGGAGGTCATGATCATCCTGGCCACTGTGTACCTGCCGGTGCTGGTCGTCACTGTGGCCATCCCCGACTTCTCCCTGTGGCTGCCCAAGCTGGTGCTGGGCGCTAAGTTCTCCATGTTCTAAGAACTGTCCCGCGCGCGCCAACGAATATGCCTTGCGGCTGTGTGCTGGACGCGCACAGCCGCAATTTTTTCAGTTCCTTATCCGGAATATAGAAAGTAGGTTTTGAACATGGTAGAATTGTATCCTGAATTTTATAACGACGTATTCGGCCCCTTGATGCAGCCCGGCTCCAGCTCCCACATGGCCGCCCCCTGCCGGGCGGGCTACCTGTGCAACTCCCTGCTGGGAGAAGAGGTAGCCGAGATCCTGGTGGAGATGGACAAAGAGGGCTCCTTCACCGGCACCTTCGGCCAGATGAACGAGGACTTGGGCATGCTCAACGGCGCCATGGGCCACATGCCCGACTACCCGGAGTTCTTCGCCATCAAGCCCTATCTCCGGGAGCACAACATTCCCTTCCGCTTCGACTTCTGCTCCATGAAGGAGAGCCCCCATATCAACTCCCTGAAGTTCATCCTCACCGGAGTCTCCGGCAAGAAGGCTACCCTGGTGGCCAACTCCACCGGCGGCGGCATGATCGAGACGGTGTGGGTCAACGGCTACTCCTTCGCCGGCAAGGGCGACACCTATGTCCTGTGCATCTTTGACCCGGATTCTGCCCTGGATCCAGCCGCACTCCAAAGCCAAGTAGCCCTCTGCCAATCTGTTATGGAGCAGGGCTCCGGCCAGGGCCAGCAGGGGGGCGTCATGTACTGGTTCAAGTTGGACGCCGCCCCGGGCCAAGCCCTGAAAACCATTATGCAGGGTCACCGGCACGCAGTCATGAAACCCGTCCTCCCCGTCCCCTCCACCTCCTCCAAGCAGCCCCAGCTCTTCGACACCATGGTGGAGTGGCGGCGGCTGGCCAAGGAGCAGGGCAAGACCATGCCAGAGGTGGCCATCGACTACGAGATCGCCGCCTCCGGCTGGACCTGGGACCAGGTGGTGGCCTACATGCGGGACGTCATCAAGCCCGCCATGCACCGCCGGACCCACGCCCTCTATGAGGAAAACGTGGAGCCCCTGTGCACCCCCTTCACCGAGCTCCACTACAAAAAATGGCACGCCGCCATGCCCACCCTGCCGGTGAACCTGGGGGTCATCTCCAAGTCCATCCAGTACGTGATGGCCGGCCAGCCCCCCGTCCCCAACGTCCTCAACGTCCCCGGCCCCATGGGCACCGGCGGCGGCTTCCTCTACGGGGCCCTCTCCGCCGTCCAGGAGGACCTGGGCCTCAGCGAGGAGGACGTGCTTCGGGGCCTCTTTGTGGGCGCGGGCGTGGGCGCCATCTGCTACACCCGCACCGGCCCCACCGGCGAGGTCATCGGCTGCACCGGCGAGTGTGGCTGCTGCACCGCCATGGCTGCCGCCGCCATCACCGAGATGCTCCACGGCACCCCCGAGCAGGTGGAGGCCGCCGCCTCCATGGCCCTCCAGGCCGCGGTGGGCTGGCCCTGCGACCCCATTCCCGGCGGCAAGGATATGCCCTGCATGGCCCGGGTATTGTTCATCGCCAGCATGTCCATCGTCTTCTCCCAGTGGGCCCTGGCGGGCCAGGACCCGGTCCTTCCCTTCCACGAGGTGGTAGACGTGGCCGACAAGATCGGCCGCAGCCTCTCCGGCGATCTTCTCTGCACCGCCCGGGGCGGCCACTGCGCCACCCCTACCGCCCAGTGCCTCATGGCGGAATTCCGCAAGTGGCATGAGCAGCAGTAAACGATTTCCCATCACTTCTATAAACTCCATAAATTGACAGCGGCCCCGGCGCATAACAGGATGCGCCGGGGCCAAACTATGCTCGGATTCTCGATCCAACAAAAAAAGAAAACTGAGAAGGAGATGCGAACAATGTCTAGCAACAAGTCTGTTGTCCCCAGCGCCCGTGAGGCCCTGAACAAGTTCAAGATGGAGGCCGCCAACGAGGTGGGCGTCAACCTGAAGCAGGGCTACAATGGCGACCTGACCAGCAAGCAGGCCGGCTCCGTGGGCGGCCAGATGGTCAAGAA